>NZ_JBPFDQ010000028.1:0-57740 GCF_059415045.1 Ferdinandcohnia sp. SAFN-114
TCTCCGTTAAACAGTCTAACCAAATTAACCTACGGGATTACGACAAGGGGCTAGTTTCGTTCATGTTAACTTGTCCCTGTAAAAATGTGGTGGGACGCGGGACCTGTCCCTGTGACCCGGAGACTGGTAATACGTGCCAGTCTGTATTATGATAAAAATAAAAAAATTGGGGTGTGGGACTTACATGGCAAAACTAGTTATTACGCAAAACATAGAAGAATTACATTTGGATCAGATTAAAAAGATTGTTCCTGACTGGGAGATTGTTGCGGGACGAGATTCATCTGTTTGGTTAGATCATCTAAAAGATGCTGAGGTTATTGTTGGCTGGAAAAAAGAAATTGCGGAGCATTCCATTTTTGCTGACTCAAAGCTTCGCTGGTTACAAAGCTGGAGTGCTGGTGTCAATAGTATGCCACTTGAGGAAATGGAGCAGAAAAATATTGTTCTGACGAGCGCAAATGGAGTTCACGCCTATCCGATTTCAGAAACTATTTTTGCCTTAATGCTCGGGTTAACGAGAAAAATACATACATATGTCCGTAATCAACAAGAGAAAAAGTGGCATCATGCCGATATGAATCTGGAAATTCATGAAAAGACAATTGGGGTTATAGGTGTCGGTCATATTGGGAAGGAAACGACGAAGATTGCTAAGGCCTTTGGTATGAAGGTAATTGGGGTTCGCCACTCTGACCGGGAAGAGGAATTTGTAGATGAGATGTATACAACGGCCCAGCTGTCTGATGTTCTGCCTCATTGTGATTATGTCGTAGTAACTTTGCCATTGACTAATGAAACGCATCATTTGTTTGGGGCTGAAGAGTTTAAAAAAATGAAGTCTTCTGCATTTTTCATTAATATCGGACGCGGTGAAATTGTCGTTGAAGATGATTTAATTGAGGCACTACGCTCAGGAGAAATCGCTGGGGCAGGTTTGGATGTATTTACAAAAGAACCGCTTGAAGAAAACAGCCCGCTGTGGGACTTTGAAAATGTGATAGTGACACCGCATACGTCTGGTTCAACAGAGCATTACACCAAACGTGTCATTGAAGATATCTTTATCCCGAATCTAAAAAGCTACGCTCAAGGCGGAGTTCTGCCGAGGAATGTCGTGGACTATAAGAAAGGGTATTAGGGACAAGTACACTGCCCCTGTAAAAAAATGGTGGGACAAGGGACCTGTCCCTGTGTCCCACCTTAATCTTCATCCTTCACATCAATATCTTCTGGGATGGGTTCGTTTAGCCATTCTAGGTAGAGCTTTTTGTATTTTTCAAGCTGCTCGAGGGTAGTGTTGAATTGTTCCTTATTTAATAAGTATTGTTCCCCATCGAAAAGTGCACGTACCTTTTTTTCTTGGATAAGTTTTTTTATAAGCTCTTCTGGGATTGATAAATATTCTGCTGTTTCTTTAACTGTTAAATACAACTTACTTCAACCTTCTTTATCTTCGAATTTTATAAGCCCGCCGTTCCGCGTATTCCGAGCATGGAATACACACCTTTATTGTATTCCCCTTATCATCGACATATTGTCGCAAAGGCTTAATTTTTCTTTTACAAATCGCACATTTCGCACCAAAAAAAGAGAACATTTTTACCCTCCTCTTGAAGAAAAAAATGAGAGATATGCTCTCTCATTTTATTTTACCGCAACAAACTGATCAACAAAATGCTGCGGGTTAAGCCTCTCACCAGTGGCTCTTTCTATTTTTTCATTCCAATTATATAACGCACCTGGCTTAAAGAAATCATTTAACAAAAATTCTCCCACTTTTTCCGTGAAAAGATCTGTTGATATATTCTTCTCGATATAGCGCTGCAGCTGAGAAGTTGTTAACTCACCAAGTAAATAGTTTTGATAATACACCGGAACCAACGTAAAATGAATTTTCGCAGCCCAATGTGGATAATCCTGATTTTCTGGCGGCGTTAACAATTGAATCTCACTGACAATTTTCCACCATAAACGATTCAAATCCTGATCCGGATTTTCATAAAGCTCACGTTCGAAAAACACAAATGTCATAATCCAACGGCCCGCAATCAGCATTTGACGACGCAATGATTTTTCAATGAGTGGCTTCAACTCTTCAACTTGCGCTTGGTCTAACCCTAAAAACTGCTGAAGCCATTCCGGATTTTTCCCAAAACGACCGTATAGCATCGCAATTGCCTCAGTTGTTAGTGTATGTGCTGGACTGCGCAATAGGAATGGTAGATCACGGTCAATATATTTAAAATAAACCGCATGCCCATATTCATGTAGCATTGTATTGGACCAGTAATCGGAAGGTACATTGTTACTTAAGACACGTACATCACCCTCGCGATCAATATCGGTACAGAATGCATGCTGATTTTTCTTCTCTCTTGGATACAGATCACTTTTTTGCAGCATATCTGTAATATCCATACCCATTTTTGCGAAAGTCTGTGTTGATAATTCTTCAAGATTTTTCCCATCATAAAACGGATCCAAATCTAATTCCTTAGATGGCGGCGCCTCTTGGAAAAACGGGTCCGCATAATGCCATGGACGCAGGTCCTCTACTTTGATACCAAATCGTTCAGCAAGTTCTTCATCCATTTCCTGCTTTAGTTCACGGAATGGTTCATCCGAAAGCTGCTTAAGCTCTGTAAAAATAGAAAAAATCTCTTCACGGTCAAGTTCCTGTGATTCAAAACTCATTTGATGGAAGTTTTCAAAACCTAGTGAACGGGCCGCCTCATTGCGCTTTTTCACAAGTTTCAATAATTTTTCTTCTACTTCTTTTGCAATCTGCTTACTTGCATGCCATGCTTCTTCTCTTAGTTCAAGATCATTGCTTTTTATTAAAATTTGGCGAACATCGTTCTCCGAAACTTGCTTTCCGTCTAAAGTCGCACGGAATGTATTAAATACACCTACTAATTCTGTTGATAATTCAACCATTTCCTTTAGTTTGTCTTCCGGGAGTTGGTTTTCAAGCATTTGTGAATATAGTAGTTCTAGCTGGCGTTTTTGAACTGAATCATCCGTCTGTTCGAGGTATTCTTTCACCTGTTCAAAGCGCTCCGCATCTGAAAAATAAACACTGTAAGCAGTTTCTGCTTCTGCTGATTTTGCATTCCACTCCTCTTCACCAGTTGTGGCGGCCATCCATGATGCTTCTGCACCTTTAATATGTAATTCGCGAATTGCTTTATTTTGTTCCTCTAAAAATCGTTCAATTGACATTGTAAAACCCCTCCTCATGTCTATAATTCTAGAAAAATCGACAAAATCCTTTTATGCTCACAATCTTTCAAACCCTAAATAACGTGTTCCTTGAAATGTCAGTTTCCCCGTATCCCCTTCGGCAAGAAGACCGTACTCTCCACCAGATACCATAAACTCAGATCGATCTCCACTCTCAAACTCAAACGTAACATAGTAACTTGTCGATGATGTTACATGATCGTGGTGGTGTGGCTCTGTATGATGGTGGGTATGTCTACTAACATGTGTGCGCTTTGATTTTATTATTGCAGGAACACTTAGCCTAGGAGAATCCTCGTTCTTCTTCCACTGATTGATTCCCTTTCCTAGATTAAGAATAACGAGTACGATTACAACAATAAACCCAATCATTATAAAAATTGGAACAGCATTAAACATCATATCTCCAGGATACATAATCTTCCCCCTCAAAAAACTTCTGTAGTATCCATACGCAAAAAGGATTATAAAGTTTCAATGTTCGAAAAATTTTTTCGTAAAAAAGTGTGGGACAAGGAACCTGTCCCCTCGACCCACACTTTTATACACACAAAAAAAGACCCTTGGTTTGGGACAGGGGACCTGTCCCTCTGTCCCAAAGGGTCTGGTTTGTTTGTTATTCGCCTAGGTCGACGTTGTGGTAGACTTGGCGCACGTCTTCTAAGTCTTCTAGTGCATCGATCATTTTTTCGAATTTTGCTTGTGCATCTTCTGGAAGGGTTACATCGTTTTGAGCAAGCATGGTAAGCTCTGCTACTGCAAACTCTGTAATACCAGCATTTGTAAATGCTTCTTGGACAGCATGGAATTGTTCTGGCTCCGCGTAGACGATGACAGATTCTTCCTCTTCCAAGATATCACGTACATCTACATCTGCTTCCATTAATAATTCTAATACCTCATCGGCTGTTTTTCCTTCGATACCAAACACAGCTGTTGCATCAAACATATAGGCTACTGAACCACTGACACCCATGTTTCCACCGTTTTTACCAAATGCTGCACGCACTTCAGATGCAGTACGGTTCACGTTATTTGTTAATGCATCAACAATAACCATTGATCCGTTTGGTCCAAAGCCTTCATAGCGAAGCTCATCGTAATTTTCTTCTCCGCCACCTTTTGCTTTTTCAATCGCACGGTCAATGATTGCTCTTGGTACATTATATGTTTTTGCACGTTCAAGAACGACCTTTAAGTTTTGGTTTAACTCAGGATCAGGCTCGCCCTGTCTTGCTGCTACATAAATTTCACGTCCAAATTTTGCGTAGATTCTACTTGTGTTTGCATCCTTAGACGCTTTCTTTTCCTTAATATTGTTCCATTTACGTCCCATTTAGAACACTCGCTTTCAACTATTGAATCATTTAATATTATACATCAAACTTCCCATTAACAAAATATGTGTTTGACAGGCTATATTAGGTTTATTTTCCAAGTTAAATAATAAGCAAAAACCCCGGCACTTTTTTTGTGTCCGGGGCTATTTCATCTGTTAGACAAATTTCTATTCGGATAGATTAATAAAGAGTCATATATTGGTCTCTTTCCCATGTGTCGACTTGAGTACGGAACTGATCCCATTCAATTTGTTTTGCTTCAATAAAATGGGTGCTAATATGTTCTCCTAAGGCATTAATGAGTAGCTCATTCTTTGAAAAGGCTGTAACAGCTTCTTTTAGATTTTCCGGAAGACTTTGAATTCCTAACTCTGCCATTTCCTCATCTGTCATATGATAGATATTTAGATTCACAGGATCCCCTAATTGAAGTTTATTTCGAATACCATCCAAACCTGCAGCAAGCATAGCTGCTAAGGCAAGGTATGGGTTTGCAGATGGGTCTGGATTTCTCAACTCAATACGTGTGCTTAACCCTCGGCTTGCTGGAACACGTACAAGCGGACTACGATTTTTCGCTGACCATGCAATATAGCTTGGTGCTTCATATCCTGGAACTAAACGTTTATAGGAGTTAACTGTTGGATTTGTGATTGCGGCAAAACTATGCGCATGCTTCAGAATTCCAGCTAAATACTGCTTCGCTGTTTCACTTAGACCTAATTCATCACTTTCATCGAAGAATGCATTTTCGTTTCCTCTAAATAGGGATTGGTGACAGTGCATCCCTGAACCATTTACTCCAAAAAGTGGCTTAGGCATAAAGGTTGCATGTAACCCATGTTTTCTCGCAATATTTTTCACAACAAGCTTAAATGTTTGGATTTGGTCAGCAGCATCAACAGCATCAGAGTATTTGAAATCAATTTCATGCTGTCCAGGAGCCACTTCGTGATGGGATGCCTCGATTTCAAATCCCATATCCTCTAATGTTAGTACGATATCGCGTCTGCAGTTTTCACCCAGGTCAGTTGGAGCTAAGTCGAAATAGCCTCCATTATCATTTAGTTCCATAGTTGGGTTGCCTTTTTCATCGGTCTTGAATAAAAAGAATTCTGGCTCTGGGCCGACATTCATCGCCGTAAACCCTAAGGAATTTGCTTCACTCAATACTCTCTTTAACACTCCGCGAGGATCGCCAGGGAATGGATTGCCATCAGGTAAATATACATCACAGATTAGCCGTGCAATTTTGCTTTCATCTGCACTCCATGGAAAGATAAGCCATGTATTTAAGTCTGGGTATAAATACATATCGGATTCTTCTATTCTCACAAAACCTTCAATTGAAGATCCGTCAAACATCATTTGATTATCCAATGCCTTTTTCAATTGGCTAACCGGAATTTCTACATTTTTGATAATACCGAACAAGTCTGTGAACTGTAAGCGAATATAGCGTACATTCTCCTCTTTTGCGTTTTGTAGAATTTCTTCTTTCGTATAAGTTCTTCCCATAAAATTTTCCTCCTTATAGTGCGTGTTCAAAAAGTAGGGTAAAAAGGACCGAGAATTTCAAGGCGGAGCAGCTTCGAGTACCGGAACGTATGCAGTTAATACGTGAGGAACGGAGAAGCAAGCCAACGCAGAAATTCGATGTGTCATTTTTGGCCGACTTTTTGAACAACCTCTTATATTTGTAATTAGTATCGCTACCGCTCACATCGTTGCTATTTACTCATCAAGGCATCAGATATCACTGTCTAGATACGGGCGAAAACTAACTAATCCTAATTTATTTTTGTAATATGCCTTGCTAAGGATGCCTGTACATCGATCTCACCGTGACAAATGTACTCTGCAGCCCCTTTTTTCCAAATATGATTGTTCTCATCCCACCTGATTTCCAAATCACCTCCT
This sequence comes from Ferdinandcohnia sp. SAFN-114, assembly GCF_059415045.1. Lineage (NCBI taxonomy): Bacteria > Bacillati > Bacillota > Bacilli > Caryophanales > Bacillaceae > Ferdinandcohnia > Ferdinandcohnia sp. SAFN-114. The sequence goes on from NZ_JBPFDQ010000028.1 coordinate 6,507, forward strand.
GGAAGGTGAACCGTTACAGGTATGTGTTTTGCTATTTTCCCAGTTAACGTGGCTGCAACTACAGCTGCACAAGCACCGGTTCCACAAGCCATTGTAATTCCGGAACCTCTCTCCCACACTCTATAATCAATTTCATTACTGTTTCTGATATGGACGATTCCCACATTTACTCTTTCAGGAAAGTGGTATGAGTGCTCAATGGCAGGACCTAGTGTCTCTAGTGGTACTTCATGAACATCGTCAACAAAAAGGATTGCATGTGGGTTCCCCATTGAAAGGCAAGTTAAAAGAAATTGATTATCACCAATACTTACAGGTTCATTGATTGTTGTTGAATAAGGGTCGCCCGCCATAGGGACCATTCCTTTTAGTAATTTAGGCTCTCCCATGTCAACTGTGATTGACTCGACGACATTTTTGTGTCCGGTTGTAACAGTCACATACACAATTCCACCTAGAGTTTCTATTGAAAATGTGTTTGATTCTGCATACAAGTGATCGACCAGATATTTTGCAACACAACGGAGTCCATTTCCACAGTTTTTTCCTTCTGATCCATCCTCATTAAATATTCTCATTCTAAAATCCGCTACACTTGATGGACAGATGAGAATCATCCCATCAGAACCAATGCCAAAATTCACATCGGATACCGCTTTGGCGAGGCTAGTAAGGTCCTGTTCCCTCAAGGAGGATTCTAAGAGATTGAAAATGATATAATTGTTACCTAAACCATGCATTTTTGTAAAAAGCACTTACACTCACCTTCCTTCTCTAAAATATGAATTGGACTCTACTTAACCGTGATCTGATCTCATCTATGACTTTCTTTTCACCTTCCCTACTGTCTGCCTGGAAGGTCACTGAGAACCGAATATAGTTGCCCACATCGTCCCATGGCACACTTGAAATAAGGTGCTCACGAATCAGGTACTGTCCAAATTCTTCTGCATTTGTAAAAGTCGGACCTCCGACAACTCCAACAGGTATTTCTACGTAAAGGAAGAAGGAGCCCTTCGGTTTTTCCGCCTTAAATCCACAATCACGAAGCGCGTTAACAAGTAATTCATGGCGGCGTGAATATTTTTCAGCTGTTTTTACTGTAATTTCTGGATGTGCCAAGGCATATGCTGCTGCTTTTTGGATAGGTATAAATTGGCCTGAGTCACTATTGTCTTTAATTGTTGCAAATGCCTTAACTAGATTTGGATGTCCGGCGATAAAGCCTATTCTCCATCCGGTCATATTAAAGGATTTTGATAAAGAATGAAGCTCTACCCCCACTTCCTTTGCTCCGGGGATTGATAGAAAACTAAGTGGTTTCTCACCGTCAAATACCAGTGCGGCATAGGCTGCGTCATGGACAACGATTAAGTTATTCTGATTTGCAAATGCAACTACTTCCTCAAAAAATTCTTTAGTTGCCGCAGCACCAGTTGGGTTATTAGGGTAATTTAAGTAAAGTAGTTTTGCCTTTTTCAATGTATCCTGATCAATTTGACTAAGATCCGGTAAAAATCCATTCTTTTCTAATAGCGGCAGCTGTACGATTTCACCCCCATAATATTTTGTATAAGTAGCTAGTACAGGGTAACTTGGTGTTGGCATTAGTGTGATGTCACCTGGGTTGATAAAAGCTGCTGGCAACATCGCAAGTGCTGATTTTGAGCCAATTACGTGATTGATTTCCGTTTCTGGATTAAGGTCGCTTACCCCAAATACCTCTTCCATGTAGCGAGCAGCCGCTTCCTTAAATTCAGAAATTCCGTTATCTGAGTAGAATCGATTTTCTGGCTTTGCTGCTTCTAATGACAGCTTTTCTACAACCGCTTCATCAGCCATTGCATCTGGTTCACCAACCCCTAAATCAATTAATTCAATATTGGGATTCTCTTTTAAGGCAGCTTTTTTAGCCCTTTTTATTTTTTCAAATTTAAAAATCTCATCTTTGAGTCCGAACGACGATCCACCGATTCGATCAGCAAAGAGTTGTTGGGTATAGTCTGTTAATGTCATTGGTACTCCTCCATATCAATCAAATGCGCATTGGCGTATTTACGCCAGATTTTAGGCCCACATGAAGTGGGTCATAAAGACGTTGCCACAGGACGTGGCGTTCTTAGTCTTTGATCTTACTTAATCGAAAAGTTCCCTTTAAAAATCTGTGGCATCCGCCGGAGGGATTAACTTTATTCAGTCTGTGTTTGAACACAAACTGAATTTATATTCACTTTATTTTCATCCCAGTATTTACAGAATGGGGACTTTACTGAATAAAGTTAAATGCTCATTAAGTAGTTGTGACAGGCTTCTGCAGCTTCTTTTCCTTCTTGAATAGCCCATACTATTAAACTTGAACCGCGGCGGGCATCACCTGCTATGAAGGTTCCTTCCTTGTTCGTCTGGTAAGGATCTTCTAGTTTGTCGGCTCTCGTTGTATTTCCTTCTTGGTTGAATTTCTCTAAGAGATCTTGATCCATCCCTTCAAATCCGACCGCTAATAAAACAAGCTGGGCAGGCCAGACTCTTTCTGAACCTGGGATTTGCTCTCTGATTTTCTCTCCGTTTTCATTCACTATCGTCCTAACTTCGATACTCTTAACACTTATTAAGTGCCCATTCTCATCTCCTAAAAATTCAATAGCTGATGTCGCATATGCACGGGGGTCACTTCCAAACCTCGCTAATGCCTCCTCGTGTCCATGGTCAAGCTTGTGAATGATTGGATATTGCGGCCAAGGATTCTCCTCCGTACGACTGGTTGACCGCTCAGGATAAATATCAAACTGTACTAGACTTTTACAATTATGCCGGAGAGCCGTTGACACACAGTCTGTCGCTGTGTCTCCCCCACCAATCACAATGACGTCTTTGCCTTCTGCAGAAATAAAATTCCCATCCGCGAAGTTAGAATCCAGCATACTTTTCGTATTGCGATGCAAGTAATCCATTGCAAAATGGATACCTTCTAGATTTCTTCCTTCCGCCACCACATTCCGTGGCTTTGTTGCTCCGGTACAGATAATCACACTATCAAACTCTGAATCTAGTTTTTCCAAAGGATAATCTTTACCAATCTCTGTATTCGTCACAAACGTGATTCCTGAATCTCTTAAAAGATTAATCCGACGATCCACGACAAGCTGTTCAATTTTCATTTTGGGAATTCCATACGTTAGCAATCCTCCAACTCGGTCTGACCTTTCAAACACTGTAATGGAATGTCCTTGTTGATTCAGTTCCGATGCACTAGCTAATCCAGCAGGTCCTGAACCGATAATCGCCACTTTCTTTCCTGTTCTTTTCTTTGGAATCTGTGGAGTTACCCAACCTTCCTCAAAGGCTTTATCGATAATAGCCCATTCGATATTTTTTATCGTGACAGAACTTTCATATAGTGAGGCTACACACCCTGCCTCACAAGGGGCCGGGCATGCCCTTCCGGTAAACTCTGGAAACGGATTTGTCTTACTTAATCTCTCATAAGCCTCTTTCCAATTTCCTCGATAAACGAGTTCATTCCATTCCGGAATTAGATTATATAAAGGGCATCCGGTAGTCATCCCTCCAAGAACACTTCCGTTCTGACAGAAGGGGACTCCACAATCCATACATCGTGCCGCTTGGTTAACTAGATCTCTTGAAGGAGGCAGAACAGAGATTTCCTTCCAATCCTTCAATCGTTGCAGTGGTTCACGATAATTTGCGGGCTGCCGCTTATATTCTAAAAATCCTGTATGTTTTCCCAAATCGGCACCTCTTTTCTTAGGAAACTAGTATTAAGTAGTCGTTAAACAACTAGATTTTGCGTTTCAAGAATTAATTTATAATTCCGAGGGATTACTTTAATAAATTGAGCCGCTTCTTTTTTCCAATTTTGAATTAAGCGATAAGCCAAGGGGCTATTTGTGTATTCATAATGCTCTTTCAAGAGGCTATAAACCATATTCTTTTCCTCAAGATCTTCTATGGATTCTAGTAGAACTAGTTCTGGATTATATTCATGTTGGAAACGTTGATTAGCCGGTTCATATATATAAGCGATGCCTCCAGACATACCTGCAGCAAAATTTTTCCCAACTTCCCCTAGGATTAATGCCCTGCCTCCTGTCATGTATTCACAGCCATGTTCGCCGACACCCTCTACAACAACAGTTGCACCACTATTACGAACACAGAATCTTTCTCCTGCTTTTCCACGAATAAATGCCTTTCCGCTAGTTGCTCCATAAAACGCCGCATTCCCGATAATCACATTCTCTTCGGCAACAAGTGTGGATATACTGGATGGGCGGACAATAATTTTTCCTCCGGATAGGCCTTTCCCAACATAGTCATTACTATCACCTTCTACTTCTAAGGTAAGTCCACTTGGTATGAATGCCCCGAAACTTTGACCAGCTGATCCTTTGAATAGATAGTGAAGCGTATCCTCAGGTAAGCCAACTGCTCCAAATTGCTTTGATATTTCACTGCCAGTCAATGTTCCAACAGATCGATCTGTGTTAGAAATTTGGAAAACATCCCTTGCAGTCTGCTGATTAACCCACGCTTGGCTGCTTATTGGAAGCAATTCTCGATAATCGAGTGTTTGTTCCAGTTGATGGTCTTGCTTTTTAGATGAAACTCTTTCACCTTCATGTCTGACTAAAAGTGGAGACAAATCAAGATTTTGTAGTTTCCAAGCTTTAGGATTATCTATCTGGATTACGTCTGTGCGTCCAATCATCTCATCCATCGTTCTAAAACCAAATTTAGCCATATATTCTCGAACTTCATGCGCAATAAAAGTCATTAGATGAACAATATGTTCCGCTGTCCCCATCATTTTCTTTCGAAGTTCAGGGTTTTGAGTCGCAATTCCAACTGGACATGTGTCCATGTGGCAAACTCTCATCATGATACAACCAAGTGAAACAAGTGGAAGAGTTGCAAAACCATATTCTTCTGCACCTAACAATGCTGCAATTACGACATCTCGGCCATTCATCAATTTTCCATCAGCCTCAAGCCTCACACTATTTCTAAGGCCATTTAGCATGAGGGTTTGATGGGCTTCAGCTAATCCTAGTTCCCACGGCATACCAGCATGCTTAATGCTCGTTTTTGCTGCCGCACCTGTTCCACCATCATAGCCACTTACCAAAATGACATCAGCCTTAGCCTTGGCAACACCTGCAGCAATCGTTCCTACACCCGTTCCTGAAACAAGCTTTACATTAATATCTGCACTTGGATTCGCATTTTTCAGATCATATATAAGCTGCTCTAAGTCCTCAATCGAATAGATATCATGGTGTGGAGGAGGTGAGATTAACTCAATACCAGGTGTCGATCCCCTCGTTTTCGCTACTGATACGGTGACTTTATGGCCAGCGAGTTGACCCCCTTCACCCGGTTTTGCTCCTTGTGCCATTTTTATTTGGATTTCATCACTATTTACAAGATAATGACTTGTCACTCCAAATCGTCCGGAAGCCACTTGCTTCATTCTGCTTAATTTCGAATCTCCATTAACGAGCGGTATAAAACGTTGTGGATCCTCTCCACCTTCACCTGAATTACTTTTCCCTCCAATCCGATTCATGGCTACAGCAATTGCTTCATGAGCCTCTTTGCTAATGGAGCCGTATGACATTGCTCCTGTTTTGAAGCGTCTAAAAATAGACTCAATTGGTTCAACTTCCTCAATAGGAATCGGCTTTCTGTTACTTTTTAAGCGGAACATCCCTCTGAGCGTAATGCTCTTTTCAGTATCTTCCCCCATCATGTGGCTGTATTTTTTGTAAACCTCATAGTTACCGGTTCGACAGGCATGCTGTAAGGTGTGGATAGTTTCTGGTCGGTACAAATGTGACTCTCCGTTTACACGCCATTGGAGGTCATCACCTTCATCTAGGGTGGGATCTTCATTTAGCCATGCCTGGTTGTGTCGATTAATGGTTTCTTTCGCAATATCTTCGAGTTGAAGACCGCCTATTCGAGAAGATGTGCGCGGAAAATACGTGTTGATTACCTCTTCACTAATCCCAACAGCCTCAAAAATTTGGGCACCAATATAACTCTGAACTGTCGAAATCCCCATTTTTGACATGATCTTCAGGATTCCTTTTGTAACTGCTTTTTTATAATTTGTGATTAAGTTTTCACCACTTAGTTTCGAAAGCGATTTGTATACTAGATATGGAAAGATGGCATTTGCTCCATATCCGAGTAGCACTGCAAAATGGTGAACTTCCCTAGGCTCTCCTGATGCTATAATGATACTTACCTTGCTTCTAAGCCCTTGTCGTATCAAATGGTGGTGCAGAGCTGAAACAGCTAGTAGAGAAGGAATTGCACCTTGATTTTGATTGATTCCCTGATCGCTTAACACGATTAGATTGCTTCCATCCCTAACTGCTTTTTCAGCAGTTGCGTGTATTTCTTGAAGACGTTCCTGAATCGTCATTCCTTGTACAGGTAAGAGAATCGAAATAGTCGATACTTTCCAAACATCACTATCCAAACTTTGAATTGTTCTCATTTCTACTTCAGACAGGATCGGGGTGCTTAACCTTATTTTTTTGTAATCTTCAGTCTTCGGTTGTAATAAATTCCCCTCGGCTCCTAGTAATACTTCCATTGATGTGACATATGCTTCTCGGATTGCATCAATTGGAGGATTGGTTACTTGGGCAAAACGCTGTTTGAAATAATTAAATAGTAATTGAGGTTTTGATGATAGAATGGCTAGCGGAGCATCGTATCCCATAGAACCAATTGGTTCATTTCCTTCTTGCGCCATCGGTTTAATTATTTTCTCCCACTCTTCATAGGTGTACCCGAACGCTTTTTGAATACGTAATAGTTCCTCTTTGCTTTCTGTTGATTCTTTCTTCTTTGTTATAGGTAGATTTTCAATTGGTGTAATTGTCTCAGCTACCCAATCTTCATAAGGATGTTCGTTAATAAGCTGTTGTTTTACTTCTTCATCTAGTAGTAGCTTCTTCTTCTCAAAATCTACTAAAAGCATTTGTCCCGGTTTTAGACGATCCTTTAGAATAATGTTTTCTTCTGGAATATCTACTACTCCTACTTCCGAAGATAAACAGAGGAAATCATCATCTGTAAGGATAATACGAGCTGGCCTTAACCCATTTCTATCTAGACAAGCTCCAATCTGTTTTCCATTTGTAAAGCCCATGGCTGCTGGACCGTCCCAAGCCTCCATGAGGCAACTATGAAACTGATAGAATGCCCTTTTCTTGTCAGATAGAAGTTTGTTATTCTGCCAAGGTTCTGGGATCATCAACATCATTGCTTTAGCGAGTGACCATCCTGACATCACTAGATATTCTAATGCGTTATCAAACATTGCAGTGTCACTGCCATCCAGGTCAATCACTGGGTGAAGAGCTTCATTATCTTCCAGAAGGTCTGAACGAAGAACAGGTTCACGTGCAAGCATCCAGTTTACATTCCCCGTTATCGTATTGATCTCTCCATTGTGCATTAATGTTCGGTTTGGCTGCGCTCTTCTCCAGCTAGGAAAGGTATTCGTACTAAATCGGTTATGCACCATGGCCATCGCGGATTGGTAATCATCTCGCCTTAAATCCTCATAATAGCTTCTTAACTGGCTCGGTAAAAGAAGTCCTTTATATACGATGGTTCTTGATGAAAAACTAACAATATAGCAGTCATCCTGATTTACTTCAGCGTCATTGAATTCTTTCTCTACTTTTCGCCGAGCCATATATAACAACCGCTCAAATTGATCATTGTCTAGTTCCTTATTGACGGAAGTAACGAATAATTGATGAACAGATGGTTGTGATTGTTTAGCCGTGCTTCCCAACTCTTCATCATTCGTTGGTACATCTCTCCATCCAAAAATCTCTAGATCCTCATTCTGCACGATTTCTTCTATTCTCAATTTATATTCTGTCGCTAGGTCTAACTCTTGGGGTAAAAATAGCATCCCAACTCCGTAATCACCCATGAATGGAAGTTGTTTCCCTTTTAACTTCCACTCATGTACAAATAAATCGTGTGGGAGCTCTGTTAGAATTCCAGACCCATCTCCTAATTTCTCACTACCAGTCTGACCCCCGCGATGATTTAATCGTTCAAGAGCTGTTAGTGCCTGACTTACTAAGGTGTGTGTTTTACCACCTTTAATATTTGCAAGCAAGGCGATACCACAAGCGTCATGTTCAAACTGAGGATCATATAAACCATGTCTTTTTAATCGATGCATTTGTATCACCCCTGTTCCTTATCTGTTTCGTTGTTAAGTTAATAGTAGCATCGTTATTTTGGAAGATATTTAAACTATTCGCTATAAAATTTACACTGAATGACACAACTTGTTTTACCTTCACATTTGGTATAATCTCTACCTTTTCGCCTGTCGAAATAGGAGTTTAATCAACAATATTCACGTTATAAGAATCAAGCCACACATTGATTTGCACTAAATGTGCGATAAGCTGAGGTCCTGTCATTAGCTGCCCAAACCAAGGAACTGTGAATGATGCACCATCGGAATCAATGATATCTCTTACCCTTTGTTTTGAAACCAATTCTAGAATTGGAGAGTTCTTCTTTTCGATTACGCTAGTTAGCATGTTTTTTACGAGATTCAAATAATCTGGATTATGAGTTTTCGGATAAGGATTTTTCTTTCGATACAGAATGGAATTAGGTAAAGTTCCCTCTAACGCTTTCCTTAAGATTCCTTTTTCCCTTCCTTCTAACATCTTCATCTCCCATGGGATATTCCACACATATTCAATGAGTCGGTGATCTGCAAATGGAACACGTACTTCTAGACTAGCAGCCATACTCATGCGGTCCTTTCGTTCTAATAAAGTAGACATGAACCAGATCATATTCAAATAAAATATTTCTCTACGTCGTGACTCTTCTGGACTTTCTCCTTCTAATCTTGGAACCTCTCGTAATGTTTCGTTGTATCGTTCTTGAACATAGTCTTTTAGATTTAATTTGTTTTGCCAATGAGGTAATAGAAGCTTATGTCTTTCTTCTTCAGACTTCATCCATGGAAAATGGTTATCCTGCAGTAACTCTTTCTTATAAAACCAAGGGTACCCACCGAAAATTTCATCCGCACATTCTCCAGATAAAGCAACCGTAAAGTCTTGTTTGATCTCCTCGGAAAACCAAAGCAGAGAAGAATCAATATCCGCCATTCCAGGTAGGTCTCTACCTTTTACCGCATCCTCCAATCGACTAGCAAGTTGTTCCTGCGTAATAATCTTTGAATGATGATCGACACCCAAATATTGCGTCATCTTATCAATCCATGGTTTATCTTCATCCACTTGAAACAAGCTTGATTTGAAAAACTCACTATTTCGCTCATAGTCAATCGAATACGTATGAAGCTTTCCTCTTCCTTGTTGGTTAAAGTAGTTCGAGGCAATCGCACTTATGGCACTTGAATCTAACCCACCTGACAAAAATGTACAGACCGGAACATCCGCAACTAGTTGTCTTTCAACGGCATCTTTCACTAGAAATCTCACTTCTTCCACGGTATCGTCTAATGAATCAGAATGTTTGCGGCTTTCGACGTTCCAATAACGTTTAATTTTTAGTCCGTTCCGATCAAACATAAGAATATGTGCCGGCCTTAATTCTTGTATTCCTCTATAAATCCCATGCCCTGGTGTACGGGATGGTCCTAACCCAAAAACCTCCTGAAGACCTTCGCGATCTACTTCCGCCTTTACATTTGGATGTGCCAAAATGGCTTTAAGCTCTGACCCAAATAAAAGAGTGCTATCTGTATGTTTGAAAAATAACGGTTTGACCCCAAGTCGGTCCCTTGCAATAAAAAGTTTTTCTTGCTGATGGTCCCAAATTGCAAAAGCAAAAATACCATTTAACCGCTCTACACATTCTTCTCGCCACTCAATATAAGAAGTAAGAAGAACTTCCGTATCGGAGTGGGATTGAAATGTATATCCACGGCTTTGTAATTCTTTACGCAAATCCTCTGTATTATAAAGTTCTCCATTATAGACCATTGAAAAGGCATGCCCGTTTTTTGATCTCCTTGTCATCGGCTGTGTCCCTCCGGAAGGATCCACAACAATTAACCTTGTATGACCCAGTGCAGCATGATGATCACTAAAAACATTAGAAGCATCTGGACCACGCTTTGCTAATGTTTGCGCCATCTTACCGACGATTTGTTCTTGGTGTTTCAAATCCTGTTGCCAATCAATCCATCCTGTAATTCCACACATTGAGATCACTCTTTCTTAAGAAATTTTCTGGCTTCATTGCTCACAGTAAAAGCCAAACATGTATATTGATCTGTCATTTTAATCGTATCATCCTCTTTCTCGCAAATATTTAGACTATTCTGTGTAAAGTTTGCACTTTTTTACATAATTTTTCCTGTTTGAATAAATGCAATGTTTAAGGGACAACGGTCACGTTTAATGAGTGCTTGCAATCAGAATAGGTGGGGGGATTCTGACTTACAACTTGATATCATGGATCTCAGAGTCAGAATATGGCCGGGATTGCGACAGGGATTATGATCAAACGGCGCTTGTAGTCAGAATAAGGCCCCCATTGCGACTAGCAGTATGATCAAATGGTGCTTGAAGTCTTAATAGGGGTGGGATTCTGACTCAAAGCATGTAATACATGGGGCTTAGAGTCAGAATAGGGCCGGGATTGCGACAAGCATTATGATCAAACGGCGATTGCAGTCGGAATAAGGATGGGATTCTGACTCCAAGCGTGTAATACATGGGGCTTAGAGTCAGAATAGGGCCGGGATTGCGACAAGCATTATTATCAAACGACAATTGCAGTCGGAATAAGGATGGGATTCTGACTCCAAGCGTGTAATACATGGGCCTCAGAGTCAGAATAGGGCCGGGATTGCGACAAGCACTATAATCAAACGGCTCTTACAGTCAGAATAGATGTGGGTTTCTGACTATCAGCTTGAAATCTTGCGTCCAAGAGTCACAATAAGCCCGGGATTGCGACTAGGATAATGATCAAACGGCGCATACAGTCGGAATAGGTATGGGTTTCTGACTTGCAGCTTGAGATCTTGCGTCCAAGAGTCAGAATAAGTCTGGGATTGTGACGAGCTTTTTGATCAAACTACGCTTTCAGTCAGAAAAGGTGTATGATTTGGACTAACAGCTTATAATCATGGGCCACAGTGTCAGATGAGTGCATAATTCAAACAGAGTGTTGAACCCAGCTCAGATAAAAAAAAGCACCTAAACCACAATGGTTAGGTGCTTGTATTACTTTAATTAACGAATTTCAGAAGGGCTTTTCCCTGTGTATTTTTTAAACTGTCGACTAAAAAAATGCAGATTATCATAGCCTAATGCTTGAGCTACTTCAGTTACCGTCATTCCTGTATAATGCAGGAGATGCTCCGCCCTTTTTATACGAGCTTCTACAATATAGGAGCGCACTGATTTGCCAATAATCTCCTTAAACTTCAGTGAAAAATACCTTGGAGAAAAGTTCGCACGAGCCGCCAAACTTTCAAGCGTATGTCCCTCGCTAGGATGTTGCTGCACATAATTTGCCACTTCCCTAATCGCTGACAGGAGAGAAGTTTGACCTTGGTCGTTTCGTTCTTCGACCTGATGCTCCTCTCGCAAAAGCTGAATCATCAACTGTTTGAGAATTAGCTTTGCCTCCGTTTCTGCCCCAAATGTTTTGATTAAAAATAATCGAACATATTGTGTTAAGAGAGACTCAAAAGGGATTGCGTCTTGAATAATCCGATATGAATTTGGTATTAGACTTGGTTCGTTCTCTAAGTCAAAATGGATGTAGGTTATTGTAAGTGGATTCTGAGGATTCTGGGTGGCAGTCGTCCAATCGCCTGGAAGGAATAAAAAGCAACTTCCTCGTTTTATTGAATAATCTCGACCGTTTAAAATCAAATTTCCTTCTCCATTCCAAACATAAAACAAATCATAGTTCGGAATAGGCTCTTTCCGCTTCCATTGCCAGTTTGGTTCACAGGTAATGGTCGCAAGAGATGGTTTCAAGATAAATTGCTCAGGATTAATACTCAGCAAGCTGCTCACCTTCCTCACACGTAAAGTTCTTTTTTATTATTTCTAGGGGCAGATCCATTCATTAATAAATTTCAGCCTATATTTGATTCATATCCCCTAGAAATATTTTATAACTTCTCAATTAATCTAACAAATATCAATTTTAAATAATATATATCTCAATTTTAGATTAATCAGTGATGAGCAATGATTATATGAGCTTAGTTGGTCTGTTAATTTCCTTATTAGTCCTCCACCTTATAATACTCAAGCTCCTCTTCTGGTATATCTACGACGTGCTGGATATCAACACCACCACCCCATGAAGCTCCACCTACATTAGTAGCATCCGCTTGTTGCCTTACATGGTCGCTGTTATAGGAAATCCAGCCGAAGTACACATCCTGCATCACAGGAAACATGCTTTCAAAAATAAGATCCGGTTGCCTTGCTTCTTCCAATTTTATCGATCCTTCCATCACTTTTTGCCACTCATTCGGAAGCTCTGTTACTCCAAAGGGTGTACCCTCAAAATCTAAAATCGTTTTCAATTGCAAACCAGGATAATAATTATGTATTCCTTCTGTAATATGATAATTACGTTTTTTCAATAAATATAATTCTCCATAACTTACTTGGTCATCGGGATGAATATTCCAAAAAACCTGATAGGAACTTGGATCATTATTTTTTAGTTTGATTATCCTAGGGCCACCAACTGTACTATCAAATTCCATATTCCATTTATGATTTTTCCACACCCACAAGCTCATTCCATATTTGTTTTCTTCTGTAACCATTGGTACAAAAACGTGGCGCTTATCAATCTCTATTACATCAAGAATCTCAGTTACTTCAGAATACCTTTTATAAGTATCAGTCGTAGCAAAGTTTGTAGGTCTAGCTAGATAAAAATAATAAATGACGAAAAGCAGAGCAACCAATCCAAGTAAACTTAGTATCGTTCTTCGTCTCATTTACTTTTCACCCCTTCTAAAAAAACTTCTGGGGAGCGAAAATAATATTGGTTTTTAGGTGTTGTAATTAATAAACCTTTCCCATCACCTTCTATAACAATGGTGGTAACAACCCCACTTCCCCATTTTTCCTTAACACCCACCACTTGATATGGAAATCGTTCTTTTCGAGTATTCGGCTCTCCACTCATATACGTTTCCTCATACCATTTATCACTAAAAAACTTAGTTTCTTTCATAACTGGAAGTAGTTTTAGTAATTGATCTTTTTGTAAAGTTACATCCCCTGCAGAAGGGTGAGTGTTGATAATTGTTGCATTTTCCACATTAGAAATATAGGTTGATAGATTACTAGGCGAGTAAATAACATGCTGGAGACCAATCGAGGTAAAGGATAATACTAAAAATAGAAAGTTCGCGAAAAAGCCGAGCCATGCATACTTCCGGAATCTATCCCAGCGCCCTTTTTTTGATTTAAGAAAAAAGTAGAGAATCCATACACCTAAGGGTAAAATTGGAAGTTTCATGAATGTATCAAAGAAATTCATATTAAAGGAAAAAGAAAAAAGCCCAATAAGTAAAACGAGAATTATCTTCCATATAGTTGGTTTCACATCTTGTTTTCTATAAATCCTAAAAGATAAAAAACCAATGATTCCCCATCCAATTAATAACGTAATAACTGAAACGAGGCTACTTTCAAAATCTAACTGGAACGTTATGGATACCACCCCTTCTTTTTATACCTTCATATATATTCGGAATGATACTTTGAATTCCCTTTTCAGGTAAAAGAAAATGTGCAAAACCACAAGGGCTTTGCACATGGTTATTATTTATCTGTAGGAATCTCACAGCTTTCATCTGTGCAAACTGCACCTTGGCCACCTGAAAGGTCTTGAAGTTTTGGTGCTGGATGTTCTTCTTTCCAAACCTGTTGGAGTGCACCAAGAAAAGTGGAAGTTGGCTGTGCACCAGAAATAGAATATTTTTGATTGATTACAAAAAACGGAACGCCGGTAACACCGATTTGTTGAGCAGTCGCCTCATCAATTCGGACATCATTCGCATATTTCTTCTCATCTTTTAACACTTCTAACGCGGCCTGTCGCTCCAACCCTACAGATTCTGCAAGACCCGCTAATACTTCGTGGTCACTGATTAGTTTTCCTTCAATGAAATACGAGTGAAGAAGAAGCTCAGTGAGTTCCTTTTCTTTGCCGACGGTCGCTGCAAACTTTGTAAGACGGTGGGCATCAAAGGTATTTGTGTTTTTCATTTCATCAAAATTATAGTTTAGACCGAGTTCCGCAGCTTGCTGACCTAAATTTTCGTTCATTTGCTTGGCCTGAGCCACTGGCATACCATATTTTGAAGCAAGTAATTCATGAATACTTTGACCTGAATATGGCTTTGCATTCGGATCTAGCTCAAAGCTTTTGAATTCCACTTCGACTTGATCACGATGTGGAAATTGCTCAAGAGCCTGTTCCAAGCGTCGCTTTCCTATATAACAGAATGGACATACATAATCTGACCAAACCTCAATTTTCATTTTTTCACACCTCATTTAGTTAGTTTTCACCATGGTAACATAATTAGTTTGTAAATGCTCCTAGCGCGACCTGAGTATAAATTGCGTCGTTTTTACTATCAGTTTAACTTTGGACAAGCATGAGACAAAAATGCAGAATTGTGTCTTAAATCGGGCAATCTTCGGACAAGGGGACGACGAGGATGCTTGATTGTGTCTAAACTCAAACTAACTTCGGACTGGACTGCCTCGAAATAGCAGGATTGTGTCTGAAGCCAAACTAACTTCGGACACGACAGCTCCAAAATAGCTTGATTGTGTCTGAAGTTGAGCTAACTTCGGACACGACAGCCACGAAATTGCATGATTGGGTCTGAAGTCAAGCTAACTTCGGACTGGACTGCCTCGAAGTAGCTTGATTGTGTCTGAAGCTAAGCTAACTTCGGACTGGACAGCTCTAAAATAGATTGATTGTGTCTGAAGTTAAACTAACTTCAGACTGGACAGCTACAAAATAGCAGGATTGTGTCTGAAGATGAGCTAACTTCGGACACGACAGCCACGAAATTGCATGATTGTGTCTGAAGTCAAGCTAACTTCGGACTGGACAGCTCCAAAATAGATTGATTGTGTCTGAAGCTGAGCTAACTTCGGACAGAACTGCCTCGAAATTGCTTGATTGTGTCTGAACTCAAACTAACTTCGGACACGACAGCTCCAAAACAGCTTGATTGTGTCTGAAGTTGAGCTAACTTCGGACTGGACTGCCTCGAAATAGTAAGATTGTGTCTGAAGCTGCGCTAACTTCGGACACGACAGCCCCAAAATAGCAGGATTGTGTCTGAAGCTGCGCTAACTTCGGACACGACAGCCACGAAATTGCATGATTGTGTCTGAACTCCAGCTAACTTCAGACTGGAGAGCTACAAAATAGCAGGATTGTGTCTGAACTCAAACTAATTTCGGACATGACAGCTAAGAAATAGCAAGTGCGTGTCTGAAGATGTGCTAACTTCAGACAGGACAGCTCCAAAATAGCATGATTATGTCTGAAACCAAACTAACCTCGGACATGACAGCTACGAATACCATAATCATGTCTGAACTCGAGCCAACTTCATTTAATGTTTCTTCGGCACTCCTCGCCCAAAATATAACTTTTGAACATTTAGTGAATTATATTTGACAATTTTGTGAACAAGATTAATAATATATAGTAGGAGGATGAGGAAAAATGAAATCTACTATGCTTGAGGCTGTTAAGTATTTTGGGGGAACAGTGCTTATTGCCGGTATCATTATTTTTTGTCTTGGATTCTTCGGAAGCGGTTCTAGTGTGCTAACACCAATCGGAATCGGAACGGTCATGGGAGCTATTTTTGTCTTTTTAATGGGGTTATTTTTGATCGCGTCTGAAGAAATGTTACTTAAGGCACAAGGCGCAAACAAGATTAAATAAATAAATCAATTAATTATGTATAGGCTTAGCCACTCATTCGGCTAAGCTTTTTATTTTGCAAAAAAAGATGCAGTATTACTGCACCTTTAACACATACGTCTTCGCTAGTAGATCATATATAGATTGTTTCCTTTTTGTAAAAATACATGTCAAAATATAAGAAAACATAAGCGCGTAGATGAGCCCACCAATCACTGTGTAAGTGAAAGGAAACTCCCCATCGCCCATATCAATTAAACGATATACAAGAAAATGTGAAAACTCCCAAGGTAATAACTTTAAGATTGTCCGAAAAGCCATTTGCAGCAAAGGCACGGCTTCGCCACTTTTCTTGACCACTTTTATTCCTGATTTACGTTTTCCAAATGACTGTCCGACATTTTTTGAATCGCTAATTATGAAATAAAGAGAAACTGGCAAAGTCACCATTATAAATCCTGAGAACTGCGCGACTACTAATGAGCCCTTGAATAATTCTTGCAAACTCGGAAACAAAAATACTGACGCAATAAACAGGAAACCTAAATATGACAAAATTAATATATAATCAATCATGAAAGCTTTGAACCTCAATCGAAACGAAGCATACAACGGTCCCCCCTCCTCTCATAATCTATATTAAACCCTTAACCTTACTATTCTCCATAAAAAAAAGAGTGCCTATAAAGACACTCTTACTTTCATTACATATCCCAAATAAGCAGGAATAATGTACCAAGTATTGTAATTAACGCTATAAAAATCATGAAGTATACATTTCCGTAGATTGCCCATTTATCCTTTGATTCACCAGCATGCATGAATACAATTAGTTGCAGCAATGCTTGCACAAATGCCGTTACAATCAGAATTGTTAGTCCTGCCGTAAAGGATAAATCTAAGAAGTACACCGAAAGAGCAATAAGCGTAAGAACTAATGAAAATACGAAGCCCATGACTTGTTTTGCTGGAAATAGTTCTCTCATATTACATCATTCCTTTCAAATAGATGAAGCTGAAGATGAAGATCCAGACTACATCTAGGAAGTGCCAATACAATGAAAAGATAAACGATTTACCAGCAGTTTGTGCAGTTAAGCCTCTTTTTCTTATTTGGAGGATAATCATCGTTCCCCAAAATAAACCAAATGTAACATGAAGTCCATGTGTTCCTAATGTTGTTAATAACATCGCTGTAAATGCACTTGTTTGTAGTCCAGCTCCGACATGGACATAGTGAACAAACTCATAGATTTCAACACCTAGGAAGGTTAAACCTAAAAGCAATGTTACTACGAAGAATCCAATCATTTCCTTTTGTCTGCCAAGGCGCATCGCATGAACTGCAAGACCTATTGTAAAACTACTTGTTAATAGTAGAAATGTTTCAATTAGCACAGGTGAGATTTCAAAAATCTCTGCACCTGATGGACCACTGCCGACGCGGTTCTCTAATGTAAAATAAGATGTAAACAAGGTTGCGAAAAGCATAATTTCGGCACCAAGGAAAATCCAGAAACCAAAAATATTTAACTCGTTTTCGTGCGTACTATATTCAAGAGGTTGCGAGTGATCTAGTTTCATAACTTAGCACCTCCTAATTTTTCTTCTGTTTCCTTTACTTCTTCAACAGTAATATATCGTCCATGATCCTGTTCAAATGAACGGTATGCCATACAAATAAAGATACCAATTGTTGAAATAATCAACAATGGCCACATCGCAAATACGAACGAGAAGCCCCATACAAAGAAGATACTACTCATGATAAATGGAACACCACTATTGTTCGGCATGTGAATCTTTTCAATTTTACCTGGGAAGAGCTTGTGCTTCTTCTTCTTATCATCCCAGAATGGCTCACTGGAGTTCACACTTGGTGTAAATGCGAAGTTATACTCAGGAACAGGTGTGTGTGTTGCCCACTCTAAAGTACGTGCATCCCATGGGTCGCTTCCAATATCTCTTGGTGAATAACGGATACTGTAATAAATGTTATACACAATTAAAATGAAGGCAATCGCCATGATTCCAGCACCAATGAATGACAGCATGTTCAATGGACCAAATCCAGTTGACTCAGAGTATGTGTACATACGACGAGCTTGACCGTCTAATCCAGTAATATACATTGGGAAGAACGCTAAAACAAATCCAATTGATAAAGACCAGAATGCCCATTTTCCGATTCGTTCATTTAACATAAAGCCAAACATTTTTGGCCAATAGTATGTGAGTGCAGCAAGCATTGCGAATACTACACCAGGAATAATTGTGTTATGGAAATGTGCCACTAGGAACATTGTATTGTGGTACTGATAGTCAGCTGCTGACATCGCGAGCATTACCCCAGTTACCCCACCGATTGTGAAAAGTGGAATAAACCCAATTGAGTAAAGCATCGGTACTGTCATACGGATTTTACCTCTCCATAAGGTAAACAGCCAGTTAAAGATTTTCACACCAGTTGGAACCGCAATCGCCATTGTTGTGATTGAGAAGAAGCTGTTTGATGCTGCTCCTTGCCCCATTGTAAAGAAATGGTGCGCCCAAACTAGACATGAAAGAACTGAGATAATGACCATTGAACCAACCATTGATTTGTAACCATATAGGTTTCTTCCTGAGAAGGTTGAAATGATCTCACTGTAAATACCAAACGCAGGTAGGATTAAAATATACACTTCAGGGTGTCCCCATACCCAGAATAGGTTTGCCCAAAGCATATCCATTCCACCGTTTGTACTTGCAAAGAAATGTGTTCCAAATAGACGGTCCATTGTACCCATTGCTAATGCAACTGTTAATACAGGGAAAACCGTTACGATAATTAAGTTAGCTATTAATGTAGACCATGTGAACATTGGCATTCTCATTAATGTCATACCAGGTGCTCTCATTTTTAGAATGGTGGTAATCATATTGATACCAGTCATCAATGTACCAAGACCCGAAATTTGTAACGAGAGCATATAATAGTTTGTTCCAACTGATTTACTGAACTCGTTACCAGCAAGTGGGAAGTATGATGTCCAACCTGCATCAGGTGATCCCCCAATTACAAAGGAGATATTAAATAGCATTGCCCCCATAAAAAAGAGCCAGAAGCTGATCGCATTTAAGCGTGGAAATGCTACGTCGCGCGCACCAATCTGAAGTGGAACAACATAGTTCATGAATCCAATGATAAACGGCATCGCCATGAACATGATCATGACTACACCATGTGTTGTAAAAATTTCATTATAGTGCTGCGCATCTAATAACTTCGCCTCAGGTGAAGCTAGCTGTGCACGCATCATAACCGCGTCTACCCCACCGCGGAACAGCATGATTAATGCGGAGATTAAATACATAATACCAATTCGTTTGTGGTCAACGGTTGTTAACCATTCACGCCATAGGTAACCCCATTTTTTAAAATAGGTTAATCCGGCGATAATTCCAATTACCGTAAGTCCAATTGCAACCATCGCTGCATAGATGGCGGGACTTGGATGTGGTATGGCAAAACGTTCGAAGAATTCCATCCGTTGTTACTCCTTTCAAATGAAGATGATGTTTAAAAAGTCTGGTGAATAGGACACTTGAAATTTCGACGCACAGGACGTGCTAGTGCCGACAAGACATGAGGCCGTGGCGTTTTTGTCGACGTGGTCCTCTTCATCCTCCTTTTTAAACTCCTATCTGAAGTATAAATTCGGCGTTCAAATTATTTCTGTTATTAATGATTGTTATGTTCTGTATGACCTTCGTGCTCTGAATGCTCATCCTCATGGTCCTCATGACCTTTTTCAGTATCATCTGATCCATGGTTATGCTCTGGCGGTGGTGCGAACCCTAAATGAGTTCCGGTGAACGTCATTTGTCCGAGATGACCTGGTTCTAGTATCTCTTCAAACTTTTCTTCAGTGAGAGGTTGTGCAGTTTCTTTAACCTCATCTACCCATTCTTCAAAATCCTTTGGAGATACGGCATTTACACTAAACCTATTTTCCGCAAATCCTTTACCACTAAAGTTTGCATTTCGTCCCATTAATTCACCCTGCTCATCGGCTGCAAGATGCAAAGTTGTGATCATGTCGGCCATGGCATACTTTTGCCCACCAAGTTGTGGAATCCAAAAACTTGTGATTGGACCATATGAATAAAGTCTGAATTCAAGTGGACGATCAGTTGGGATGTATAGATAATTGACTGTTTCAATATCCTCTTCAGGGTAGCTAAAGTGCCATTTCCAATCGGAAGATGATGCATAAATAACCAATGGCTCTTGCTCTTCATAGCCTTGAGGAGCTGACTCGACAATGTAGTTACTTTGAACCGAAACAACTGATAGATAACCCACAATTAAGATTGGAATACCAATACAAATCGCTTCAACCCACGGATTCCCTTCAATATGTGGTGGCTCGTAATCCTCTGGCATTTTAGAAGCTCGATATTTTACAAGCATATAAACTAACAATACAAAAACGACAATAATTACGAATGCCATGATTCCAATTGAGAGTAAGATATCATGGGCTTGCCTCTCGGCTTGTGGGCCTTTAGGATCAAGAACCATTACGGGTTCACAACCTGCAAGCACTGTGGCAATAGTAATAACCATCGATAAGAAAAACCATTTGATTTTCATTATTGTACTCCTTTCCGAATGGATGCTCTTCATTCACAACTATGTGGCTTGTGACGAATATGTGTACAACTTCACAAAGTTGTCAAAAATTTTTTAGCTACTTGTTTTTTTCGTAATATCTTGAAAAAAATGAAGCTAAATTTTATTTCGCGAAATTATTTTATAAAGCTTATCACTGTGTAAATGATGATAACATGCGAGATATCAAAAAGTTGTTACAGAAAAGGGAAGGAAGTATTTGTAAAAAATAATTATCTTAACATAAATGCCTTAAACCTTGTTGTGACGCAAATCACAGGCTTTTTTTTGAATTTGAACAATTTGTTACAAATTTTAAAACGAAAAAACTTCTCCTATTTTTAATGGAATTCGAAGTAACCATCCATACTATAAAAAAAGAGTTTCGAAAAGGTGGTGGGGACACTGAAAATATTGTTGGCAATGTTGTTTTTCCTTTCTGTACAGCAGTTCCATCCTCAGGATAATCTTTACATAACATATAAAGGAGAACCAATCGCAACTATTAATCGTTCTGAATACTCTACACCACTGCTCGGCATACCCACCTTAAACATAAAAAAATTCACAGACTTTCTTACCTATTTAGAAGAACAGGTATATGAGGAGCCAAAGGATGCAAAAATTGGCAAGTCAAATGAAATTATCAAAGAACATGTGGGTATAAAATTAGATAAAGACAAATTTTCAAGATTGTTTTACTCTTCGTTCTTCGGAAAAGGAGAATACCTTGAAGTACCGATACAGCGTATTTATCCCCGTGTAGATAGCGAGCTATTATCAACGATTCGAGTAAAACAGATTGGGCAGTATGTAACGCACTTTAACTCTTCCAATAAGGAGCGCTCCACAAATATCGCTCTATCAGCAGCAGCCATCGATAGCTATGTTCTTTTTCAAAATGAAACCTTCTCTTTTAATAAAGTTGTTGGAAAACGAACTGCTGCTAGAGGGTATCAGCCTGCACCTGAAATCATTCGGGGAGAACTAATTGAAGGAATCGGGGGTGGAATATGCCAGACTTCCTCCACACTCTTTAATGCTGTTGATCGTGCAGGTGTTGAAATTGTAAAACGCTATTCTCACACCAAACGTGTTGGCTATGTACCACCTGGGCGCGATGCAACGGTGAGTTGGTATGGGCCTGACTTTCTTTTTAAGAATACATACAATCAACCAATATTAATTCGTGCAAAGGTACATGGAGGAACTCTTATCGTAACCGTCTATTCATCAGAGGATATCAATTTTACTCCTCGTAAGATTGTACCTAAAACAAAAACAGGATAGAGTTTGATTATTAAAAACTAATTCTACACCTTTATAAGTCTGGGTGAATATATTAGAAATGGGCTAATTGTGACCCTATAATATCTGAAATAGTTATGGGGGGAGTTCATGGAAAAGGATAAAAGGGCTATTGTTATCACCGCTGCAACTGACCCCAAAAAAAGTGTAAAAAGCGGGAACTCTACTCCGGGAACTTTTGAATATAAACCACCTAACAATAGTGGAACCATCTTAGGAATAATTGGCGGTGTTTTATCTGCTACCGGTGACGCTTTAGCAACTATTGGTGCAATCATTCAGCTAAATGCCGATGTTTCTGATGACTTTAAATCTCAAGTAGACGATTACCAGTCAGATCAAGATAAGCAAAAGATGCAGGAAGATATTGATAGTCTTCAGGAAAAAGTGAAACAGCTTGAAGAAATCATAAAAAATAACCAAAACCAGAACCAGGACCAAAGTCAAAACTTGAACCTAAATCAAAGCCTAAATATGAACTATAGTCAAAGTCAAAACATAAATCTTAGTCAAAGCCAAAACATGAACCAAAATCAAAGACAAAACATGAACCATAGTCAACGTCAAAACATGAACTATAATCAAATTCAAAACAAAAACCAAAGTCAAAGTCAAAATCAGAACCAAAGCCAAAGTCAATATCAAAGGAAAAAGAAAAAGAGAGACCAATCATGACTACTTTGGTCTCTCAATTTCAAAAACCTCTCCTATTTTCGCGTAATAATTTCCTGCCAATCGGCTTACCGCCCCTAATTTTTCTTGATTGATCCTTCCATTACTATACAGTTCCTTATTGACATGAAACTAGACCACTTTTCCGATTAGCAAATCACAACCGGAGTTTTCCTCTTGACCACCTAATTCAATGGAGTGCTCTAAAATACATTCAAAGCGAATTTTAGATTCCCAGATTCCCAGTACTTTTATATTCTTACTTTCTACTGGAGTCAGTCCAGCAAGTTCAATTTCACTTTCATTTGGAGGAAGACTTGCTGCCGTCTTATTGATTTGTTCGACATTGCTTTCATCCACAATATGAACGACAAATTCTTTTCCTTCTATAATGTTTCTAGCTGTGTCTTTCATTACCCCATTTTTTCTTTGGACCGATATTGAAATAAGGGGCGGATTTGAAGATACTATATTAAAATAACTGAAAGGTGCACCATTTAGCGTACCTTCACTTGAGATTGACGTCACAAATGCGATTGGCCTCGAAGTTTTACAAGGCGAAGGCCTAAAACACCGGCATAAAAGTCAACATTCTCTTGGGAAAGTCCAACAAACGCAGTAATATGATGAATGCCCGCTGTTTTCATAGTAATATATCTCCTTTACTATCTATCTCATTTATTTTCCAACTATATATGATAGAATATTCGATGTAATTATCTTTAACTTATTTATTCCGAATTCAGGGTAATCTTTTAAAAAATAAAAGACTTTGTCAAAGTCTAATTCTGACTCAAGCTACTAAGTAATTTGAGAGTGTGTCTCAATCAGCGGCTCTTTCCGACACCACACAACCGAAACAATAGATTCTCTGTCAGAATCAAGGCCACTTTCTGACTCATACTGCTCAATAATTAAAGAGTGTGTCTCAATCACCAGCTCTTTCCGACACCCTCCAACTAAACAATAGATTCTCTGTCAGAATCAAGACCACTTTCTGACTCATACTGCTCAATAATTAAAGAGTGTGTCTCAATCACCAGCTCTTTGCGACACCACTCAACCAAACAATAGATCCTCTGTCAGATTCAAGGCCAATTTCTGACTCATACTGCTCAATAATTAAAAAGTGTGTCTCAATCGCCAGCTCTTTCCGACACCCCCCAACCAAACAATAAATTCTCTGTCAGATTCAAGACCGCTTTCTGACTCATACTGCTCAATAATTAAAGAGTGTGTCTCAATCACCAACTCTTTCCGACTCTGTTTATTAATAAAACTCCTGATTTGTCTCCATGTATGGATTCCAAAACAAAAAAGAGGAGGATAGCCCTCCCCCTTAATTCTGACGTGTATTTTTCGAAAATCCATTACGTGCGCGATATTGCTGCGGTGCTCTTGTTGGATAACGCAACGGGAAGCTAAACATATGCACAAGCTTTGTAAATGGAATAGATGCAAATAATAGAAAAGACAAAATTACGTGCACTTTAAATAATGTCGGAACTCCAAGCATTAATTCAGGCTGTGGATTTAATGTGAATAAACTTCGAAACCATGGCCCGATTGAAATTCGGTATTCATAAGCTGCTACTGTTGTATTGTAGACGATTGTCATATATGTACCCAAACCGGCTATTAGTAACAATAGAATGATTGTGAAATAACTACCCGCTGAAGTATGAACTTGGACTCGTTCAATGACAAACTTTCGAATTAAAAATAAGAGCAATCCGAGGACAACCATCAGTCCTGCAAACCCACCGCCTACTATTGCAAATAGGTGGTACGTGTGGTCATCCACTCCAATCGCGTTGTAGAATTCCAGGGGAATCAACATCCCCATCACATGACCGATAAAGGCAAAGATAATCCCGTAGTGGAATATAACGGAAGCATAACGTAACCACTTTTTCTCAAAAATTTCCGTTGATGGCGCTGTCCAGCTTTTCCCTCGAAACACGAAGCGATAAAATGTCCCAACTACAAGGATCGCAATGCATATATAAGGATAGGCCGTCCACCAGAAGTGTAATTCCATCTAATGACCCCCTTTCAACAAATTGTGGTATATACTTATCCACATAAGAACATTTGTTTTCCACAACCTGTGGATCCTTTTGTGGATAGTGATGAGCGTTTCACATTTTTATTTTTCCACAATATCCACGTTATCCACAGAAAAGCATCATACTTATCCACATCATCCACAAGTTATGAACATTTATTGATAAAGCATTGGATATGGAAGCTCTTCTAAATCTGCTTCCTCACGCTGATTTTCCAGCAATGTGATCTCTTCTGCTTCTGGTGCTTCAAAGACAAACATCATTAACAAGTCCACAATCCGGTGGTATGGATTTGAATCGAATAGGTTTTTGTGGATTCGATCAACCGCAAAAGCTAAGCGGCGATATAATCGTTCAAAATTCTCGCCATCTGGAGCATGAGCTAATAGCTCAAATAACATTGGAATATAATCCACAATCTCCTGCCCGTGATATTCAAACCCACCTTCGACAATTAACTTTTGGAGCTTAATTAATGCTGCTCCACGTTTTCTACTATCACCTAATTCATGGGCTGTTAAATAAAGACCTGTTTTATCCTTATAATCGAAGGTTTCTACATAGAGCTCCTGTAATTCTAATAATGGCATCTTAAAAAGTGGTGCAATCCTTGCTAAGATTTCATTTCTCATTTTTACTGAGCCAACTTCTGCTTTCACATATTCCTCAATTTCCGGAAACCCTTCGTGAAGGGTTTTGTCCGGATATTCGAGAATTCGTGACATGATCATTAATATTGCTCTTGCTTCATTGGTCATTGATTTCCACTTCTTTCAAATGGATAAGTCACCATTCCTTCAGGTGGTGCTAAATCCTCAATACTACATGCGCCTTGTTTGTAATGGAGGTCTTCATCCATTTCACGACGACCTGTCGGAATAACGAAGCGTTCATTGTATTTTGCTACACCCAATAGGCGTTGCATTTCTTCAAGCTCCTCAACAGTTGTATTTGCTTCTTTTAAGAGCTTCGATTTCTTCACTTCATCAATTCCCCCAACTGTTTTGGCACGCATATGAACACGCATGGCTGCCATTTTAAGTAACACTCGGCGAATGACATTCGTATCGTCAGCTGATAAAATCGACGCTAAATACTCCATCGGAATTCTCATATCATCAACTGCTGGAATATATCCATCTGCACTTAAGCCATTCTCATTTGTGATGTGGTTCATGATTGGACTAAGTGGCGGAACATACCACACCATCGGCATTGTGCGATATTCAGGGTGCAACGGTAATGCAATTTTCCACTTCATTGCCATTTTATAAACTGGTGACTCCTGTGCACTCTTGATCCAGCTTGCATTAATACCTTGCTCTTTTGCTTTTTCAATTACTTCTGGATCAAATGGGTCTAAAAAGACAGAGAGCTGTGATTCATATAAGTCTTTCGGGTCCTCAACGGATGCAGCTTCCTTTACACGGTCAGCATCATATAAAACAACCCCAATATAACGGATACGACCAACACATGTTTCTGAACAAATTGTTGGAAGACCAGCTTCTGTTCGTGGGTAACAGAAATTACACTTCTCCGCTTTATGTGTGTTCCAGTTATAGTACACCTTATGATAAGGGCAACCATTCATACAGAAACGCCAGCCTCGGCAAGCATCTTGGTCAACAAGAACAATTCCATCTTCATCCCTTTTATACAGCGCACCTGACGGACAGGACGCAACACAGGATGGATTCAAACAGTGCTCACAAATCCGCGGCAAATACATCATGAATGTTTTTTCATATTCCATAGCAATATGCTCTTGAAGCTTTTGCACGTTAGGATCCATCGGGACGACCTCACTACCTCCGGCAAGGTCATCATCCCAGTTCGGCCCCCATTCAGGCTTATCAATGTATTTTCCGGTGATCATTGATTTTGGTCGTGCTACAGGGATGTTTTCCCCTTTTTTTGCATTATGCAGATGTTCAAAATCGTATGTCCATGGCTCATAAAAATCATCAAGCTCTGCCATATTTGGATTGTAAAAAATGTTTGCAAGTTTGGAAATTGGACCACCGGCTCGTAGGTGTAGTTTTCCATTTCGTAATGTCCAACCACCTTTATAGCGATCCGTATTTTCCCATTCTTTCGGGTACCCTGGTCCTGGACGTGTTTCAACGTTGTTAAACCAGACGTACTCCATACCCGGTCGATTCGTCCATACATTTTTACATGTGACAGAACAAGTATGACAGCCAATACACTTATCTAAGTGCATGACCATTGCCACTTGTGCTTTAATTCTCAAGCCAGTCGACCTCCTTTAATGGGCGAACAATTGTCAACGTATCTCTTTGGCTACCAGTTGGTCCATAATAATTGAATCCATAGCTGAGCTGTGAATAACCACCAATCATATGTGTTGCCTTTGGATAAATTCTTGTCACGCTGTTATGTGTTCCACCACGATTTTTATTGATTGTATTACCAGGTACACCCATAACCCGATCTTGGGCATGGTGCATATAGACAGCACCGCGAGGCATTCTGTACGTTAACACCGCCCTTGCCACGACAGCACCGTTACGATTGTATAATTCAATCCAGTCATTATCTTTAATGCCAATTTCAGCAGCATCCTCTTCATTCAACCAGACAACCTGCCAGCCTCTAAATAGCTGGATCATGTTTCGGGTATCTGTGAACATCGTGTGGATACCCCATTTTTGGTGAGGTGTCATATAGCGAAGCGTTATCGACTTTCGGGTATTCTCAACCTCTTTTTCCCCTTTTATAAAAGGACCTTTGTTAATTGGAGGAATATATAACGGAAGTCCTTCACCGTAGTCGAGCATTACTTCATGGTCTAAATAAAAGCTTTGTCGGCCAGTAAGTGTGTGCCAGGGAATGTGGTACTCTTTGTTTACTGTAAAAGGTGAGTAACGACGACCATCACTTTCAAGTCCACTCCAAACCGGTGTTGAAAGGGTTTGTCTAGGCTGAATCGTTAGGGCATCTAATGTAAAGTCCTCTTCCTCACGCTCTTTAGCAATATGTTCAAGCTTTTTCCCAGTCTTTTGCTCCATTGATTTCCAGCCTTCAACAGCACGCTTCCCATTCGTTGCTCCTGACATGAGAAGAATTGCATTAATTGCTTGTACATCTGTGTATAAGGACGGGTAGCCTTTTCCAACTCCTTCATGTTTGGACGGTCCTAGGCGATTTAATAAGGATTGGTACACTTTATCCCCAGGAATTTTTACACCTTTCGTTCCATAACCATTTTTAATATTCGGTCCGACTGTTATCCACATGTCATACACATTTGGATAATCACGCTGCACATAATTAAAGTTCGGCATTGTTTTTCCCGGAATTCCTTCTACTTCACCCTTGCGCCAATCCTTCACTTTTCCAAATGGCTGAGCAATTTCATTGATTGTGTCATGAGCGAGTGGTGAAATGACGAGATCCTCTTGGGCCGGCAGATGTTCTTTTGCAAGCTCAGAAAAAGCTTTTGCAATTTCGCGGAAGGCATCCCAGTCACTTCTTGTATCCCAAGGTGGACTAATCGCCGCGTTAAATGGATGTACAAATGGATGTAAATCCGTGGTACTGATATCCTGCTTTTCATACCATGTTGCAGCAGGCAGAATGATGTCAGAGAACAATCCTGAACTTGTCATCCGAAAATCCATACTAACGAAAAGATCTGTTTTTCCTTCCGGCGGTTTTTCTGAAAGCTTAACATCCTTAGGTTGCCACGACTGTTCTGGATCCGATAACACCGTATCCTTTGAACCAATCAAGTGCTTTACAAAATACTCATGGCCTTTTCCGCTGTCCCCTAATAAATTGGAGCGCCAATTAAAGAAGACTCTTGGAAAATTTCGTGGATCGTTCGGATTTTCCATGGCAAACTCTAGGTTTCCATCGACCAACTGTTTCGCAATATACTCCGTTACAGCTTTGTCATCACTATGTTTTGCACGAGCATCCTTCATGACATCGAGCGTGTTTTGTGACAAGGATGGGAAGCTTGGTAACCACCCTAGGCGTGCAGACAGCGCATTAAAATCAGCCGGATGCATATTTGAATACTGGCTACCCCAGTCCGTTTCTCTTTCATCAAAGTCATATTCATAGCGGAACTGCTCCGTTGCAAAATAGAAAAAAGATGTTCCGTTCATAAAACGCGGCGCTTTTACCCAGTCATTGGCAAATGCAATTTGAGAGAAGCCCTCTAACGGACGCACCTTTTCCTGTCCAACATAGTGAGCCCAGCCTCCACCATTCACACCTTGTGAGCCTGTAAGTAAAACTAGATTTAATATGGAGCGATAGATTTGATCACTATGAAACCAGTGATTTGTACCTCCACCCATTGCTATCATCGACTTACCTTGTGTTAATGCCGCATTTTCAGCAAATTCACGCGCAACTTGGATGACGTGTTCCTTTTTCACACCTGTAATGCTTTCTTGCCATGCAGGTGTGTAGGGTCTTGCCGCATCATTATAGTCAGTCGGATAGTCTCCCTTTAACCCGCGGTTTATACCAGTATGTGCGAGCATCAAGTCATAAACAGTTGTTACAATCAACTCATTACCGGATTGGTCCTTCATACGTTTGATTGGAACACCACGCTCAATTTTTCCGCCCTCTTGTTCTGCAAAATAAGGGAACTCTACCATCGCTACTTCGTCGCAAATCTTAATAAAGCTAAGCTTCGGATTGATGCTTGTGCCGTCTTCTGTTGTCATATCAAGATTCCATTTCGAGCTACTATCCCATCTGAATCCTTGACTTCCATTTGGCACGGCGATTTGATTAGAGTTCTCGTCCCAAACGACTGTCTTCCATTCACCAAGCTCGTGTTCATTGGAAAAATCAGATGCACGCAGGAACCGGTCTGAACGGTAGTTCTCTCCTTTTTTAGTAAGGGTAATCAGAAACGGTAAATCTGTGTATTGCTTCGCATAATCACGGAAATAAGGTGTTTCTTTATCGACATAAAATTCTTTTAAAATGACATGAGTCATAGCCATTGCAAGTGCTCCATCTGTCCCTGCTTTGGCAGGCAACCAGATATCAGCGAATTTATCATACTCCGCATAGTCTGGACTTACTCCAACTACTTTCGTTCCGTTATAGCGTGCTTCCACCATAAAGTGTGCGTCAGGGGTTCTTGTTTGCGGAATATTCGTACCCCAGATAATGAAATATTTTGTATTGTACCAGTCACCGCTTTCTGGCACGTCAGTTTGATCGCCCCAAACCTGTGGAGATGCTGGCGGCAAATCTGCATACCAATCATAGAAACTAAGAATGGTTCCACCGATTAGCGATAAGAATCTTGTTCCACCAGAATAACTCACCATCGACATCGCTGGAATCGGGCTGAAACCTACTACCCGGTCGGGACCATATTTTTTAATCGTATAAATGGTCGATGCTGCAATCATTTGGCATATATCTTTCCAATTTCCTCTTACGAAACCACCTCTACCGCGGGCGGATACGTATGATTGACGTTTTTCAGGATTGGTGACGATATTTTCCCAAGCTTGTACAGGGTTATCCGCTTTATTAAGCTCATCCTTCCAAAGAGCGAGAAGGTCACCACGTATATATGGATATTTCACTCGAGTAGGGCTGTATGTATACCATGAAAAGCTTGCACCACGTGGGCATCCGCGGGGCTCGTAATCTGGGAAATCATCACCAGTAGATGGATAGTCTGTTTGCTGAGTTTCATAGGCAATGATTCCATCCTTCACATGGATCTTCCAGCTACATGAACCTGTACAGTTCACCCCATGTGTGGAACGGACAATCTTATCATGGGCCCAGCGATTGCGATAAATTGATTCCCAGTCACGCGGGCGTGGATTTTCTTCTGTCCAACCATCGTTAATACGCTCTCCACGCACTAAATGCTTTAGCGAGTGGAAGAGACTATTCTGTTTTGCCAAAGTCTCCATCCCTTCCCTTTAGAATATTTGCCAATGGGTTAAAATCTTCACCCACTAACCTGAAGCTTTGCGTTCCCGCTTGGAATTCTTCGAGGAAGACTTTCCAGCTTGATGCATTTGCTGCGGCGAGAATAAGTCGCTGAAGTGTACTAATATCCTGGATTTGATAGATTTCTTCAATTATTTTTCCAGGGATGTCACCAAATCTCATTCTTAGAACAGCAATCAAATCTTCCCGATCATCAATTAACAATACGTCATTCTCCATTGAAAACAATCAATCAACCCCTTCTTTTTTAATAGAACCTATCACTCTTTGTTCCTTGAAAGTATTAGAGTCAGTAGAATTTTTATACTAATAGCTCTATAGTTTAATCATCTTGTAATAGTCGGAAATCAACTGATTCTTGCATTTCTCTGCAGTTTCCTTAAAGAAGCTCATAACCTCTTCATCCGGATTCTCTGCCTGTTCAAAACTTACGAAGCCTGTGACAGCTTGTGAAAATGATTCAGAGAATCGCAAAGTGAGCTCAAACCCTTTTTCCTGCTTCACAACCGTGGCGTAGATGTCATAAGAATGAATGTTATATGCTAAAAATGTTTCAACCATCTTCTTATATAAGTTGGGAGCCGCAAAACGCAGCATCTTTTCCTCAATTACATCTTTTTTACCCATTTACATCCCCTTTCCTCTATTTCCTAATTTTTCATTTTATTATTCGTTAGATGCTAGCAGTTTATTCATTTCATCATCATTATGGATTTCATCGATGATAATTAGGCTATCTAGTAGTGGAATCATCCGGTAATCCGCTTCTTGTGTCTCAAGGCTTTTCTTCATCGTTGCAACTATGCGGCGCATTAAATCATGGTCACGGGTTAATTGATTCACTAGTTTTTCAAGTTTCGGGTTTTGTTCAATTATTTCTTTGTACAATCCTTCTTCTTCGGAATCCGCATGCTTGAGTGTTCTTGATTCCCAATGGTCAATTGCAATCTCCGCCACTTGTAATGCTTTTTCCTTATCTCCTTGTTCAACACACTTTCTAAATAGATTTCTAAGCTCCTTCGCTTCATGAAGTGCCGCCTCGTGTATCGCTGAATGAGAATCTGTTTTTCGTAAACTTGGTCCTGTTGACATAACTATCATCCTTTCATCATTTACAAAAGATTATTTTTTCTTCCTTCATAATCCTTTCCATCTTAATTCCCGTTAAACTTACGAGCTTACATTTTGCGAAAAATGTCATAAATTTGGGTTGCGAGTTAGTTGGAGTTGAAAAAGGGGTGTTTTCGAATTGGGGTTAATTTCGTAAATCGTAGATATGCGTTTTATTTTGGATAATTGCGCTTTATTTCGTGGATTTGCGTGTTATTTTTTGTAATTGCGTTTTATTATTAATATTTGCGTTATAAAGTGGTTCCACCATCATAAAAAGAGCCGAGGTTTGAACCCCAGCCCTTTATCATGTCTCCTGTTTTTCAGTCAAGTCGTTAAAGAGACCAACATAATATTTAACCTCGCCGGCTTCATTTTTCACTTCACTAATGGTTAGCCATTCTCGATAAAGCTCTTTGTTTTTTCGTCGATTCCAAATCTCTCCCTGCCAGAATCCCTTCGAGCGAATTGAATCCCACATTTGTTCATAAAACGCAGCATCATGCTTTCCTGAACGGAGAATACTTGGGGATTTTCCGATTGCTTCGTTCGGTTCGAATCCGGTAACCGTTGTGAATGCATGGTTAACTTTTTGAATAATGCCTTTCGGATTCGTAACCATCATTCCTTGAGCAACATTCTCGATAAGCTTTGCCTCAAGTTGAATTCTTTCCGTATAGAACATCCACACAACGAATACAGAGCTTAATAGTGCAAACATCGCGAGTGACATAAACCCGATCGCATAGTGTCCCGTCATACCAAACACAATTGAGAGAACAATTGGTGGGAAGAAACCACCTAATCCCCCCATTGCCGACACAATTCCGTTTACAATCCCAGCTTGCTTCGAAAAGTAATATGGGACGAGCTTGAAGATTGTTCCGTTCCCAATTCCCGCAAATATAGAGATGAGTAAACAGCCTATAGTGTATAAAACAATATCCGGTGTAAACGCCAAGAGCACGCCTGCGAACGTGATCACATTAAAAACAATAAACAAAATGAGATACGGATTAAACTTGTCCCCAAGCCAACCCCCAACTGGTCTTAAAAGGGTAGCGAGTGTAATAAACCCAGCTGTTCGTAATCCTGCGTCGACCGAGCTTAATCCAAAATGAGTGACTAAAAAGTTCGGCAAGTACACTGTAAACGCAACAAAAGAGCCAAAGGTTACAAAATAAAATAAGCTGATGAACCAAAGCTTTTCATTTTTATAAACGCTTTTTATCTGTTCACTTAATGGTTTATTTACTTTAGGTTCATTACGGTCACCAAGCAAAAAGTTTAAAAGTGCAAATAAAATGACAGGTATTAAAAACAAGCGAACCGTACTTTGCCACCCAATGCTAATTGCAAGCGCTGGTGCTGCAAATGAAGTGATTGCAGTACCAATATTACCTGCACCATAAATCCCGTTGACAAATCCATGACGTTCCTTCGGATAGTACTTCGGTAAGGAAGTAACCCCAATCGAAAACAGGGCTCCCCCAATACCGAGAAGAAGTCCTCCTAGAATCAAATCAAACATGGAATCAGCAATACTGATATAAAAAATAGGAAGGATCAGGATAACAAATCCAAGGAAAAACAACCATCTGGCCCCAAATTTATTTGTCCAATATCCTAATAGTATTCGCAACAGTGAACCCAAGATGACAGGAACGGCCGTAACCATAGCGGTCTGGTTATCGGTTAAAGGTATATCCTGCTTAATGCTCGACATCAAGGAAGAAAGAATCACCCACACCATAAAACCTACAACCAAACTTGAGGTTTGAAGTGGCAACTGCAACTTTTGCGTCTTCATACTTTCGTACTCCTCCTCCAAACAATCTATATGTATTTTCCCTAGTTTACGGAATTTCAAGAAAATCAAACATACTTTTTTCTCGTGAGTCAGAGGTGGGTCAAGGGGACAGGTCCACTGTCCCAGGAAAAAAATGGTGGGTCAAGGAACCTGTCCCTGTGTCCCAGATGACAATTGTCATGTAGGTTGATGACATTATCCACTAATTTTGGTGGTCCTTTGGTTTTACAATGATGGTGGAGGTGTTTTTATGGAATCTATTATTGGAGTAAACCAAGTTAGTAAGTTGTTTAAAAACAAGATGGCTGTTAATCAGGTTTCCTTTTCAATTCAAAAGGGTGAGGTTGTTGCTATTCTAGGGCCAAATGGGGCTGGGAAAACAACAACCATAATGATGATGCTTGGGCTATTGGAGCCAAGTGATGGGAGTGTTCAATTATTTGGGAGTCATCCAAAGAAACAAGCCGTACGGGAGAAAATCGGAGCATTGCTGCAAGAGGTAAGTGTGATTGATGCACTAAAGGTACGGGAAGTTATCCAGCTTTTTAGAAGTTATTATCCACACCCTTTATCATATGAGGAACTAGTTGCTTTTACTGGATTTACAAAGGATGAGTTACAAAAACGTGCCAATAAACTTTCAGGCGGTCAAAAACGACGACTTGGCTTTGCGCTTGCTATGGCAGGAAACCCTGATGTGTTATTTTTTGATGAACCCACTGTAGGAATGGATGTAACCTCAAGAAAACTTTTTTGGAATACAGTGATTGATTTGAAAGAACGTGGTAAAACGATTCTATTTACAACCCATTATTTACAGGAGGCCGATGATATTGCCGAAAGAGTCATTCTCTTTCATGAAGGAAAAATAATCGGGGACGGAACCCCCAAAAGTATAAAGGCTAGGTTATTAAAACAGTCTGTTTCTTTTACGCCAATTTCTGCAATAAACTTTGAGGAATTAATAAATCTTCCCCATGTAACAGATGTGTATGAAAAGAATGGTCGGATATTTTTATTAACGGATCATACAGATGGAGTCCTAGCCTCTATTTTTTCTCAGAAACTTTCCGTTGAAAATATCGAAATTGAACGCGGACGTCTCGAGGATGCGTTTGAACAGCTAGTAGAAAAAAGGGAGGTAATCTAAAATGAACGGTTTTTTGATGCAATGTAAGTTTGAGGTTTTGAGAATTTTCCGTAATCCCTACTATGTATTTTGGTCATTGTTCATGCCCATCGTTTTTTACGTCGTTTTTACAAGAATTTTTAATTCAGGAATGGACGATCAGCAGTTATGGCAAGCTCATTATTTAATGTCAATGGCTGCGTTTAGTGTGATGGGATCCGCTATTATGACACTAGGCATCCGGCTCGTTGAAGAAAGAAAACAAGGCTGGTCGATGTTTATGAGAATTACTCCATTATCTGACCAAGCCTATTTCGCTGCAAAGATGGTCGGTCAAACGGTCATTCATATTTTTTCGATTCTTATTATCTTTACTTCAGGGGCAATGATTAACGGTATCTCACTCACCCTTTTTGAGTGGTTAATGTGCGGAATGTGGTTACTATTTGGCTCGTTGCCTTTTCTTGCTATAGGGACACTCGTCGGAACGATGAAAAGGGTAGATACAGCCTCTGGCGTCTCGAATATGATTTATATGGTTCTAGCTCTATGTGGTGGAATGTGGATGCCAATGGAGATCATGCCTAATTTCGTTCAATCAATCGGAAAATGGCTCCCTTCCTATCACTTTGGCAGTGGTGCTTGGGAAATTGTCCGTGGTGGTCAACCGGAATGGATTAATTTTACACTTTTGGTTGGGTATCTCCTTCTGTTCATGGTAATATCAGGTTATACAAGGAGAAAACAAGAAGTGGCGGTGTAAGCTGAATGCTGCAAAACATAAAAAAGTTTCGGATCTTTCCTGCTAGGTACGGATTCTTTCCCTATATCTTTTTAATTTATCTTGTCATGCCTGCCTACTATGTTTCATTGGAGCGCGGTTGGAAACAAGTTGCAGGGATTGGACTGCTACTATTGTTTCTCGTAACCTATCGACAACTATATAACACTTCCAATAAAAAAACCTACGCATATTGGTTAGTTATTCAAATTATTTTGGTTATGATCCTTGCAATCTCTTATAATCTTTATAATTTATTCTTAGGGTTTTTTCCGGCTCATTTTATTGGCTGGTATCAAAAAAAAGTTTACTTCTTTCGTGCATTAGGGTTCTTTACACTTTCAATTATCATTCCACTTCTGATTCATTGGGATTCGTTGATTTTAGAGTCGATGTACTTCTATGGAATTTTTATTATCATTATGATTGTTTCACCATTCGGTATTCGCTCGATGAATAGCCGTATGGAGCTCGAAAAAAAACTTGAGGAAGCTAATGAACAAATTGAGGAATTAGTGAAACGAGAAGAACGGTTAAGGATTGCAAGAGACCTTCATGATACGTTAGGACATACTCTATCAATGATCACTCTAAAAAGTCAGCTCGTTCACAAATTGATAAGTAAGGATATTGAAAAAGCTAAGCTTGAGACAAAAGAGATTGAAAGAACCTCTCGCACTGCTTTGACACAAGTAAGAGAATTAGTATCTGATATGAGGGCGGTCACCATTGCAGAAGAACTAATTGAAACTGAGAACATCTTAAAAGCTGCAGGGATTTCTTTTGAATTTGATGGAGATTCAAAACTAGAAGATGTTCCATTGCTTACTCAAAATATCCTGAGTTTGTGTCTGAAAGAAGGTATTACCAACGTCGTCAAACATAGTGAAGCAAATAACTGTACCGTTCATTTATTGAAAAAACCGGGCGAAA
This sequence comes from Ferdinandcohnia sp. SAFN-114, assembly GCF_059415045.1. Lineage (NCBI taxonomy): Bacteria > Bacillati > Bacillota > Bacilli > Caryophanales > Bacillaceae > Ferdinandcohnia > Ferdinandcohnia sp. SAFN-114. The sequence continues at coordinate 42,960 of NZ_JBPFDQ010000028.1, forward strand.
TCGAACTTTCCATCTCTGATAATGGTAAAGGAATAGATGAAAAGGCTGCTGACGGTAATGGTTTAACAGGAATAAAGGAGCGTTTACAATTAATCGACGGTTTCGGAGAAGCTATTTCGCATAATGGAACAAAATTAATGATTACTGTTCCAATAATTGCAAGGGAGAAAAAGGCTGGTGTTGGTTCTTGATTAGAGTAATGATTGCCGAGGATCAGGGCATGCTTAGAGGGGCTTTAGGATCTTTACTAGATTTTGAGGATGATATTGAAATTGTTGGGGAAGCATCCAATGGAAAAGAAGCATTGAAGCTGATTCTATCCCTAAAGCCCGATGTTTGTTTAATGGATATTGAAATGCCTTATATGAGCGGACTCGAAGTAGCCCAGGAAGCAAAAAAACATTTTTCCACATGTAAAATCATGATATTAACTACTTTTGCCCGTCCAGGTTATTTTGAGCAAGCAGTAAAAATTGGCGTACACGGGTATATGCTAAAAGACGGATCCGTTGATGAGCTTGCGGAATCCATTCGCAGCGTTATGAAAGGAAAACGTGAATTTGCTCCTGAACTAATTTTTGGTAGCATCAAAGATGACAATCCATTAACTGAACGTGAACAAGACGTACTTCGATTAGCCTCAGAGGGAAAAACATCAAAAGAAATTTCATCACAATTATTTTTATCAGCTGGAACTGTCCGGAATTATATGTCCGAAATCATTAATAAACTTGGCGTAAAAAACCGCACCGAAGCCTGCACCGTTGCAAAAGAAAAAAGATGGATCTAAATCTTAGTTTGGGTCAGAGGGACAGGTCCCCTGTCCCAGGAAAATAATGGTGGGACGCGGGACCTGTCCCTGCGTCCATAGTCGCAAGCTACAAAAAAGGGACTCTTCCCTACTTTTTAAACGTCTTTTTAAAAAGTGAGAGGAGTCCTTTTTTTTCGGATTTATTCTCTTGTGGTAGTATGGGTTTTCTTTTTTCAGTTATATAAATATCCTCTTTATCGATGGCATGATCGAATGCAAGTACTAGCCCGAGGTCCGAATTGTAATCCTTGTTCGTGACAAGTGTGTACTCCATGTTGTTTGTACTCGCTAGCTTCACATATTTGGATAAAAAACGATAATTCATATGACCATTTAAGTACATATGTACCCCGGTGTTTTTTTTACATGCATCCTGGATTTCTTGGATTACCTTATTTTCCCTAACTTGTGATTGGGTTAAGGCTAATAATACACGTTCCCTAATGGTTCCAAGAAATTGTTTCCGTTCTTCTGGTTTTATTTCCTTTGCCCCATGTATCCCCTGCTGAAGATAGTCATCTACATTCTGCTTCACCATACCGTCCTCCCCTTTTCGCTCGCCATTATTATTTCCAATTATAACAATATCTTGCTCCTTTTATGAGTATTCTGTTCAGCACGTCTATGTTCTTCAGAATATCCAATGTAAAATGGAGCATCCACCGATGCCCCATTACTTAAAACCATATTAGATAATAGATTATCCCAAAAAGGACCGCCACCATCATTATGAGGACGCCTCTTTTCTTATTTTCCCCCAATAATAAGATACCTGATAAAAACCAACCGCTTGCTAATAAATAGGCACCGATATGTTTTACTAAGGCAATATCTGCAATTAGTCCTGAAATAAATAGGAGTATCCCTATGATACGCAAGCTTTCTTCCCAGAACTCGAAATTTTTAATATCTAAAAATCGATGCCGTTTCTCTTTTTTTGCTTTATTATATACTTTGATAACATTGAACCCAAATATTCCCCAGATTAAGACTAATATTGCAATCTCAACAAAATCCATAGGAACTCCCTTCTAATGGTTCGACTATCTCTCCCCACAATGTTAAAGATTATATATTAATCTATTCTCTCAACTTCCGCATAATTCCTTTTCCCTGATTCATAGATGTGGGTAACGGGTGGCCTTGACGTAGAGCTTGGCGGGTCACAGGGACAGGTACAGTGTCCCAGGAAAAAAATGGTGGGACAAATGACCTGTCCCTCTGACCCAAGTAGATCGAAACAGATATCTCTATTTTGCAATATGTACTTTTAGTTGTTTTCCTTTGATGGTTGTTTGCTTCATTGCTGTTAGAACACGCTGGCCTTTCCCGTTTAAAATATCCACATAGGTTGCATTTTCCTGGATAGTGATGATTCCAATATCATCTGCAGACACTCCGGGGATTTTAGCAATCGTACCGACAAAATCGACCACCCGAAGCTTCTTTTTCTTTCCGCCATTAAAATAAAGCTTTATTATATCTTTATTAACTTGCTTTGCCTTATCTTGTTTAAGTCGTGGCTTGGTGTTCATTTTTTCTACAAAGGCTGCTTTTGCACGAGCAACTTCTTCCTTACTTGGAGATTCGATGTTACGAAGTACCTCACCGATGTATTCTTCAATTTCTTTTACTAGATTTTCTTCTTGGGGTGTTACGAGAGTAATCGCTTTTCCGACTTTGCCTGCGCGACCCGTTCTTCCAATTCGATGAACATACCGTTCTTTATCCTGGGGCACATCGTAACTGATCACAAGCGAAATATCCTCAACATCTATCCCTCTTGCCGCAACATCTGTCGCTACTAAGTACCGAAACTTACCCTTCTTAAAATCATCCATCACCTTGAAACGCTCTTCTTGAACCATACCACCGTGAATTTTCCCACAAGAATAATTGGCTCTTGTCAGTTTTCGATACAAATCGTCCACACCCTGCTGTGTTCCGCAAAAAATAATGCAGCTGTCTGGATTTTCAACAATCGTAATGTCCTTTAAAAGTGAAAGCTTCTCATCTTCATTAATCCTCATTAAATAATGTTCAATCTTTCCTTTTGCAACATTTGGATTGTTAACCTCAATAAATTTTGTCTTTTTCATATACTTGGCCGAAAGAGCTTCAACATCTTCAGGTAATGTCGCTGAAAATAACATCGTAACCCGCTCAGTCGGAAGTGCTTGGATAATCGACTCCACTTGTTCAATAAAGCCCATATTCAACAACTCGTCAGCTTCGTCAATTACTAGAAATTTTATATGATCCACAAAAAGCGTTCCCTTTTGGATATGGTCTAGTACCCTTCCTGGTGTCCCCACAACTACATGTGTTTTTTGCTTTAGCTCTAACTTTTGTCGTTCATAGGATTGCTTTCCAAATATAGCAGTTGCTTTGATCCGCTTAAATCGACCAATATGTATAACATCTTCCTTCACCTGTGCGGCAAGCTCTCTCGTTGGCGTTAAAATCAAGGCTTGTGGCTTATTTTCAACCCAATCAACCATTTCACAAATTGGAATCGCAAATGCAGCAGTCTTACCACTACCGGTTTGCGATTTTCCAACAATGTCATTTTTCTGCATTGCAACAGGTATCACCTTCGCTTGAATTTCAGTCGGAACCTGATAACGCAAACCCGAAAGTGCCTTCACAATTTCATCACTTAAATTAAATCTATCAAAACCACTCATATCATTACCTCATCTATATTTATTATGGGACAAAGGGACAGGTACATTGCCCCAGGAAAAAAATGGTGGGACGCGGGACCTGTCCCTCTGGCCCAGTCCCCAGTTTTTTCTCAGTTGACAACTGGATTGGGATGTATTAACTTAGTATAGCTAATGTGAAATAGAATTAAAGTTTTTATATAAATATTCATGAAAAAAGAGGTGTATTGATGTCAGCAGACCAACGTAAAAAAATGATCATTTTGATGATCAATATGTTTATTGCAATAGGAAGTTTTGGGATTATTATTCCCATTTTGCCTGCTTATCTTGAATCAATCAATGAGGGTGGAAAAGCAGCTGGCCTTATGATTGCTATTTTTGCTGGTGCGCAGTTTATTTTCTCACCAATCGCAGGTAAGTGGACAGACCAATATGGCCGTAGAAAGATGATTATCTATGGACTATCCGGGTTAACATTGTCCATGTTTATTTTTTATTTTGTAGATTCAATTTGGCTACTATATGCATCACGCGTTGTTGGTGGAATCGGAGCAGCACTTCTTATTCCAGCTATTTTTGCCTATGTTGCGGATATAACAACGATGGAACAACGTGCAAAAGGAAATAGTTATGTTTCCGCGGCTATGTCTCTTGGAATTGTAGTGGGACCTGGTATCGGCGGATTTTTAGCTGACTTTGGATTAAAATTTCCTTTTTTAATTTCGGCATTGGTTTCGCTTGTATCAGTCATTTTTTCCTTTGCGGTACTAAAGGAAAGCCAACAAAAAGAAGAGGGATTCATGCCTGTTGATGATGAAACAATGGCAAAAAAATTAGTACGATCTGTCCGAATGCCATTTTTCATTCCATTGGTTATAACACTTGTAATGAGCTTCGGATTAATGGCATTTGAATCAGTTATCGGACTTTTCGTTGATAACCAATATCAAGCCACACCACAAGATATTGCGGTCATGGTAACGTCAACTGGACTTGTCAGTGTTATCGTTCAATTATTCGTTGTAGATCGCATGGTAACACGATTTGGAGAAGGTAAAATCTTAAATATTTTTATTTCTGTCGCTGCTTTAGGCTTCCTTCTTTCATTAGTTGCTACTAGTTTTGCGATGTTTTTTGCTATTTCACTACTCGTTTTCCTTGCTACTTCCATCCTGCGACCTGTGCTTAACACATTAATTTCTAAGCTTGCAGGCAATGAACAAGGATTTGCGATGGGAATGAATAACGCATATATGAGTATTGGAAACATATTAGGCCCAACACTTGGCGGATTATTATATGATGTTAATATTATCTATCCATTCATCTTAGGCCTAATCCTTCTCATTGTCACATTATTCATCACGATCATGTGGCAAAGAAATTCAAAGTCAAAACCGCAAGTCAAAGCGATGATTTGATGGAACAGTGACTGTTCAAAAAAGGTGACCAAATTCGGTCACCTTTTTCTATGTTTGGACAGGTCAACTGTCCTACATTACATTTTCGATTAGATAAATAATTAACGGTCCCATTAATACGATAAAGATGGATGGGAAGATAAATAGCATCATTGGAAAAATCATTTTGACTGGTGCCTTCATGGCCTGTTCACGTGCAAATTGAGTCCGCTGCTCCCGAATTCGTTGAGTCAGTTGGTGGAGAACCTTTGCCATACCCACACCTAACATGTCTGCTTGGATGAGTGAAGTAATGATACTTTGGAACTGAGGGATTGGAACCCTAGAGCGAAGATCTGCAAATGCTTCTCTCCTTGACTTTCCTAACTTCATGTCCTCCATTGTTTGCATAAATTCCTCTGACAATGGCCCTTTCATTTGCTTACATACCTTTTGAATCGAGGCATCCAGCCCCATCCCTGCCTCAATTGATAAATTGACCATATCAAAAAAATCAGACATACTCTTTTGAATCTGATGTCTCCGTTTTTTTATGATTGTACTTAAATAAAATGAAGGATAATAAATCCCTAAAGCCGCAACCACACTCGCTAGTAAAATCCTTGAAAAAATGGCTGTACTACCTAATATCAAAAAAACCGATAGAAACAGGACACCCCCAATTAACAGCTGTAAAAAACGAAAGTCGATGGCTGACAACTTCAACGGGTATCCCGCTTCACGTAGCCTTGTTTCGAGTTCTCTTTTTTTCGAACTCGCCATTTTTTTATCGACAACCAACTTCAGCCTGTCACTATAATTTTTCATTACATGCAACTGTAATCTCTGTTTCTTCACCGGTATTTCTCTTTCGATGTCTGGGCCAAAATAATGCTTGGTCCGCGCTTCAATCGCAATGTCCTTTTTATATATTAGACTTAGCAATCCACCAATGAGCAACATAAAACAAAGGAAACTAGCGATAATAAAAAAGATTTGTATCATTGGAACCTACACCTCAATGTGTACAATTTTATTAATAAATACCCAGCCTAAAATCATATTAATTCCACCCACGATAAGCATCCCCCAACCTAATGGATGTGAAAAAAGCATATTAAAATATTCTGGGTTTACAAAAGTTAAATACAATGCCAGCGCTGGCGGTAATAATGTAATAATAACCGAGGACATTTTACCTTGTGCGGTCAATGTCTTTACCTCATCTTGCACCCTCGAGCGGTCAATAATTGTTTCCTGCATTGTTTCAAGTAAATATGCTAGATTTCCTCCACTTGAGCGTTGGATTAGCAACGTCGTTAAAACCATTTCGAGCTCCCGATCTGGTAATCTTTTTAGGAGATTATCAAAGGCATCCTCAATCTTAACCCCATAATTGATTTCCTTCAGTGTATTCAAAAATTCTGGTCCTAACGGATCTTCGATTTCTTCAGCTACCATTTTCATCGCCTGCATGAAACTAAAACCAGCCCGTAATGCATTCGCCATTGTCCCTAATGCGTTTCCTAGCTGTTCCGAACATTTTTTCAGTCTATATTTTCGTTTCCGTTTGATATATAAAATTGGAAGATAGAATCCAATAATCCCGCAAAAAATCAATAATAGCAAATGGAGCTCATATAAATATCCGATACCCACGACTGCACATGCACCAATCACTCTCCAAATAAACAATTCACCTTGAGTCATTTTTAGCCCTGATTGCGTAAGAATCGTTTCGTATTTTGAAAAATGAATGGTCCGCTCCATACTTTCGCTGACTTTTTTTACAAATACACTTTCGCGGTTCTTCTTTTTCTTTTCTTCCTCTTTCTTTATAGGCAGGTACTTGCTAACTCGTTTTTCATACTTTCCTTTTTCCGAAATCATTGTAATTACAATTCCGGTAAAAAGGGTAACAACCAAAAACGCAGATATAGCAATTAAAAGAGAAGTGCTCATACCCACTCCTCCCTAATCATCGATCGTACATCAAAGCCAGCATACTCAAGCTTTTCGGCACAATCCGGAAGAATTCCAGTAGCGGCAAACTCTTGCTTTTTCCCCTCCTGATAAACGAAAAGATCCTGCAGGACAATCGTATCTCCTTCAAGTCCTAAGACTTCGGTAATTTTCGTGATTTTTCTTGTACCGTCTTTCATTCGAGATTGTTGGACAATTAAATGAAGGGCACCCGCAATTTGTTCTCGAATAGCTCTAACAGGAAGATCGAATCCTGCCATTAACACCATTGTCTCTAGCCTTGCTAAAAGGTCTCGAGGGGTGTTCGCATGTCCCGTTCCTAAACTGCCATCATGTCCAGTATTCATCGCTTGAAGCATATCAAGTGCCTCCGCACCACGGACTTCTCCGACAATAATTCGATCTGGGCGCATCCGTAGTGAATTTCGAACAAGATCACGAATGGTTATTTCACCTTGTCCCTCGATATTTCGTGGCCGTGACTCCAGTGACACCACATGGTCTTGTGATAACCTAAGCTCGGCAGCATCCTCAATTGTAACGATACGTTCATTTCTCGGAATGAACGATGACAACACATTCAATGTGCTCGTTTTCCCAGATCCTGTTCCCCCACTAATAAAAATATTCAACTTTGACTCTACGGCAGCCTTTAAAAAGTCGGCCATTTGTTCACTTAAAGTTCCCTTCCGCAACAAATCATAGATTGTAAAAGGAGTTGCCGAAAATTTTCGAATTGTAATTGTTGGTCCATTTAATGCTAGTGGCGGGATAATTGCATTTACACGTGAACCGTCCGGTAGTCTTGCATCTACTAATGGGGAACTCTCATCAATTCTGCGTCCTAATGGAGCAACAATTTTTTCGATTATCCGTAAAACATGCAAATCATCGCGAAATTGTATATCTGTTTTTTCGATTTTTCCCCTCGACTCAATGTAAATATCCTTTGGACCATTTACCATGACTTCAGAAACTTCTGGGTCAGCTAGCAGAGGAGAAATTGGTCCAAAACCTGTTAGCTCGTAGGACATATCATATTTTAGCTGCTTCTTTTCTTCGTAAGCGAGCTGTTCACCCTCTGCTTCAAGAAAACTTTCCGAAAGCTTTTCAATTATTTCCTCTAGGTTTCGGTCTTGATATATGGGCTTTTTCAATTCCTCAACTAGATAATTGTGTAGGCGAACTCCCAGTTCACTTGATTTAACGCTTGCTGTCTTTATTTTTGGAGTGTCCTTCTTTAGCTCCTTAACCGGAGTCTCACCTCCGAGCCTCGCTAATAACGACATCAGACCATACCCCCTGCATGGATCACTCGTTTTGACTTAAGTTTTTTGCGGTCGGATGTACCAACAGGCGTAAAAATGGTATCGGCCATTTGGAAAATTTTCTTCGCCACCTGTGACCTAGGATAGGAATAGACGAGTGGCTTACCTTCATTGACTGAAGTAACCATGACTTTTTCCATTGCTGGTAATGTGAAGGCCACCTTTTGCCCAATGATCTTTTCGACCGTTTCGATTGTTAGCCCTTTTACCTTAGCCTGGCGGTTTAGAACCATTTTTACCTTTTCAAGAAGTTGTAAGGTTTCTAATGTATCAATTAATAATCTTGTATTTTTTAAAGTTGGTAGGTCCTGATGTGTGACGAGAAGAATTTCATCCGATTTTTCCAATGCAACAATTGAATTCTCATCTAAATGCGGTGCTGTGTCGATGACGACAATATCGTAGTTTTCTTTTAACGTTTTTATGGCCCTTTTCACATCGTCACCTGTAATCACCTCTGCAAATTCAGGGCGCTGCGGAGCTGCTAAAATGGAAATTCCATTTTTGTAAGGCGTCATAAAGTTTTCAATTTGCGACCCATTACGATCTTCTTTTACCCAGTCATATATTGTTCTTTTCGGTTTCACATCATAGAACATTGAGACATCACCAAACTGAAGGTCTAAATCAAGAATCGCAACCTTTGCTAATCTCTTTCCATAAGAGGCCGCTAGGTTAACAGAGATACTGGTCTTGCCAACTCCACCTTTTGTACTTCCAATCGTAATGACTTTTCCGTTCTTTTTAGGTTGGTCGAATTGATAGCTAATCTGATTTTTAGTTTCTTGAATCGCATTTTGAAGATCATCACGAATTTTTGAAGGGCTTGACGATAGAAAAATAACGTCTGTCGCCCCTGCACGAATGGCCTGCTTGGAATCTAGCTCTGTTTCATATTCGAAAACTAACGATACCTTTGTATTACGGTACTCATTCTTAATCTTTGAACATAGATGGTAGATGTCATATGAAGTAGATTGTGGGAGTAATACAAGTGACAGCTCAGTTGGAAGCAATTTCTCAAAAAGTTCCTCATGAGTAGTCCACTCGATTTTTCTATCTACTTTTTTCGCTATAGCATCAAGCATTGACTTTGTTTCTTCATTTTCAAAAATAGAAATTAGCTTAATCATCACTTAAACACTCCTTCGTGAAGTTGGTCCTCATGAACATGCGTATGTTTTGGTTCCACATCGTGGTCCCCTTCATCTCTAAGCATTAAATACAATTCATATCTTGAAGCAAATCCTAATGCCAAACCTTGCTTCGGCGTTACTTCAACAGTTACCATTTGGTAGCGTTTCTTCTCTGTTTCTGGATTATCCGCTGCATGACCAATTTCTATTACCCTTACATTTTGCAAAAGGAGTGTCGCTGAATCATGTTGTCCTTTCTCTTTATATTCTTCCGGTACCGTCATTACTGCCACAACATCGACAAATGAACCCGGTTTAATATGTCCAGCTACCCCTTGAACATCTGTCACAGCAATTGTCATGGCGCGGTTTCCTTTTGCAATCTTTATTCCTGACGATTCTGCAGAAGCCACTTCTGTTTCTTCCGGCTGTACAATTTCCTCTTTTTCTTCAGCCTTATCTTCCTGTACAACTTCTTTGCTAGCAGTTTGTGCTTTCGTTGGCTGTTCTGAATTTAAAAGTATGTATAATAGCCCAGATGCAACAAGTCCGAAAACCATTGCAGCTATCCAGATTTTTTTCGTGTTCATACGTCACCTGCTTTTTTGATATTTTTTACTAGTTTATGAGTTTGACTTTAGGTAATCTTTCAGGGTATCCCTGATTTGGCGTGTAACTACTGTCCAGTATAAACTCAATGAATTTGCCCGTTATTTTTTCATTACTGCCAGTACCACTTGCTTCTGTTAATAAAAATGCTGCTAACCCCATAATCTCTACTTTCTGACTTCTTCCATTCGGAAAAGAAGTAACATCAACGATTGGAATCGTAACGAGTCTTTTACATGAGCTATCTGCCTTTGTTGGATCATTACATTTATCACTTCTGCTCGGATCATTGTTATCGGCAACAATTCGTGCATTTAATGTAGAAGTTGCGCTGGAAATTCTACCTGGTTCAGGATAATGAGAATCACCTATCTTCACCTCGACACCATTCTCAATTGCTATTCTTAGGTCATCTGCCCCATTAGAACCATCTATCGCGATAAATCCAAAATTACCCGTTTCGGAATGTTCTTCCTTTAATTCGAATTCTTGTCCAAAATACACATTTTTGAAAGCATTGTACTTAAGCATCATTGGAATCGCTTCACTACTATTTAGAAGGGACTGATATTCTGCTTTTGCATATGCTTTTACATCTGCATCTGTAAAATCTGGGGATAGTACTCTTGCAAAATATAAATTTTCATTAACAGTTTGTGTGATTGCTACAGAATTCTGAGTAACCTCAATTTTGTTACTCTCTGTTCCATCATCTACAATTGAGATTCCATTCTTTTGAGCGATTTCTTTAGCTGTATATATTGCGGAGTTTTTCACAGTTTCATTAAATGGTTTCCCTCTTAGTTCCTGAGTACCAGCAAGTACCGCTGCATCTAATGCCTTTTGAAGCTGGCCTTTCTTAAAGTATAAGGCTCCAGCATCCACGACAATCGCTGAAAATCCAAGGATTGCAACCATGAGAATTGCGACAAGAACCATCGATACACCACTCTGGTCCTTATATAAACGTTTAATCAACTTATAGACTCTTTCCATTTATTCCACCCTCATAACCGTGGTATCCTTCAAGTCGAACTCTCCTATTATTTGACCAATGATTGGGGTTAGAAAGTCAACTTCATAGGTTAGCTCAATCTTTACTTCTTCACCGCTTGTTGGAGTTGCTGATGCATCGGTTACTACCGTTGAACCAAAATAAACTGTTTTGCCTACCATTTTTGGATTAGAAGGGTCATCGCTCTCTAATGTATCAGTTGCATTTGAAATAGTTGTTTGTATCGTCCCTAAATCCGAGCCGACTGTTGCAACTCTAGCCGCTTCTCTTCCCGCATGATCGAGTGTTAAATACGCATGAAAGATACGACCAAAATCTGTAATCCCAAATAAAATCATTAATATGATTGGTAGAATAAGTGCTGTCTCAACTAATGATTGACCTTTTTGTGACTTCATCGTAATAACTCCCACATAAAGGATAATAGGGCACCAATCGCTATTGGTACTGCATATGGAATGGATACCGTTCCTTGGTTACCTGAGTTGATTTCTAGTGAGCCTTGAGTTCCTCTGAAAAACATAAGTGAAAATAGCATACTTTTAAATGTGAATCCTAGTTTCCTTTGTTTAATAAGGATGAAAATAGCAATGACTCCTCCGATAATCGCTGCATAAATACCCGTGTAAAAAACGAACATTGCTCCCTTCCAGGCTCCAATTGCGGCTAAAAGTTTAACGTCTCCGGCTCCTATACCACCCATTGCAAATGGAATGAAAAGTAATCCGAGTCCCACTAAAAATCCTTTTCCGCTAAATACAAAGCCATCAAATCCAGAGAAAATAGAAAAATAAATGAGGCCGCCTATTATGGCTGGAAAGGTTACAATATTAAGGATTTTTCGGTTGCGAAGATCTGTTATTACGGAGATGAATAGGATGAGGCAAATTATTAGGTTTTCCATTTTTGTTTTCCTCCACTTGATAAAATTGTAGCCCTGCCGGGGCAGGGCTTTCTAATTATGACGGTATTACGATAGACTTTAATTTTGTCGAAATAGAAGTAAATACACCTGCAATATCGGCTCCAAGTGCTACGATTGCAGCAACAACCCCCATTGCAATCAACCCAACCAATAACCCATACTCTGTTAATGCTTGTCCTTCTTCTTCCTTAACTAATCTTCCTACTACGTTTTTCATCATTTTTGTTTCCTCCTAAAATTTGTTTTTGGTTTGTTTTGTTCTTTATATTGAACTTGACTTTAGTATATATCGAACGTTCTATATTGGAAACAGCCAAAATAGGCCATTCGTTCTATATAATGACCATCTTTCTCTATTAATCTCCTTTTTTCTCTTTTTTTCTTACTTTTTTGTTTTTTATTTAGAACAAAATATCCTATATAATGAACATTAACAACTAACTCGATAGGAGGAATGGATTATGCAACATTCTTTAGACCTAGATCTACCAATTAGTAAGGCTGATACATTTATGAAGCGATTTAAGGGCTTGATGTTTGAAAGGAAACCATACGTAAATAAAGGCCTTCATTTAACTCCATGTGAATCTATACATATGTTCTTTATGAGATTTCCGCTGGATATTGTTTTCTTAGATAAGGAAAATAGAATAGTAGATGTACGCTATAACCTCCAGCCCTGGAAAATTGCGATCCCTAATAGAAAAGCTTTTTCTACTTTAGAACTCCCAACAGGGACTATAGAAAAGTACAATCTACAAATCGGTGACAAACTTGTTCTCTAAAAAGTTCACTTAATCGATCGCTAAATTGTTCTTTGAGCCAGCCGCCGTGATGTTCTTTATACAAAACACAAAAAAGGTGACCTACAAAATAGGTCACCTTTTTCAATTTGGGTCAGAGGGACAGGTACACTGTCCCAGGAAAAATTTGGTGGGACGCGGGACCTGTCCCTATGTCCCATTTAATCTCTGATTTTCGCATATAGTTCTTCGGTGGATTTGCTGACTTCTGCGTTGAAGTATGGTTCGTATGCTTCGATTGGTGGTTTTTTCGTTGTAAATACAGCGATTAGTACTCCAATTAATGAAGCTGTTACGGCTACAACGAATGGATTGGTAGCTTCCATCGCTTTTGCGATTATATACACCACTGAACCCACTAATATTCCTGTATAGGCTCCTGCCTTGTTCATTCGCTTCCAGTATAATCCAAAAAATACAACTAAGAAGAAGGCTGCACCAAAACCACCGTATACATACGTGAAGCCCATCGCAATAAACCAAGGTGGTTTAATCGCAAGTAAAACAGCAACGATTGCAATTCCAAAAATACTTAGACGCAACCAATTTCTAAATCCTTTGTCTGAAACCTTTTTCGAAGAGATGTTTAAATACACATCATAATAAAGTGACGTTGCACAGTGTAAAAGCATCGAGTTAGCAGTAGATATTGCTGCCGCACAAATGGCAATAAGTATGACTGCCCCAATAAATGGATGCATATACTCTTGGATCAGCAATGGAACAATATAGTCTGTTGTTTTCCCAACAGGTAAGCTAGGTATTAATACTTTTGCACCTAGGCCAACGATGATAAGTGGGCCCATGATAAAAATTAATAAAAATATAGTACCCATGATTTGTAAGATTGCAATTTTAATATTTTTTGGTGCTACCATTCTTGCTACCCAGTGCGGTGAAGAAGGTGTTCCAAGTGAATTTGAAATAAAGATAGAAAATAATGCTCCAAGACCGAAAGATCCAACTGGTGAAAGAAGGATTCCCTTTTCAAGTTCAGGTCCCCCTACAATTGTTGGTGCTGTAGTGGTAGCAAGTGTATCAAGGATATTGGTCATTCCACCAGTTAATACCAAGACAACACCAGCTGCTAAAATAACACCAATTGTTATCAGTAATGTATTTAATGTGTCAGTTGCAGCAACTGACCAGAATCCACCCAGGCTTGTTAATAGTATAAATAGTAAGAAACCAAAAATAGCAAATTCATATTTAATGCCTGTTATCGTGGAGAACACAATACCGAAGCCCGTTACCTGAATATTTACTAAGAGCAAGTAACCAATAAACATTAGTATCCCAACCAAAGCTTGGAGGGAACTCTTTTTCTTAAAAGGTTCAAATCGAAATCGAACAAATTCCGGGAATGTCCTTGCAGGTACTTTTGGCCTTCTGACTTTGTAGGCGACAAGTGGTAGTAATGCTCCACCAAACGCCCAACCGGCTACCCACCCGATAATTGTAGCAACTCCAGTACTATATAGATAACCCGGTATTCCAATAACCGATGCCACACTTACCCATGTAGCGGTTGTAGTACCGATACTCATCAGCAAACCCAGTCTATGCCCACCGATTGCAAAATCATCGATAGATTCTGCAGCCTTAAGGCTTTTGAGGTTTGCCCAGATAAGAAAAACAATATAAAAAGCAAATACAGCTACGTACCAAACCATCGAATCCCCTCACTTTTCTATTTATATTTGAATATTCTTCCAGTAGCTCCCCAACGCTTTACACCGGACTTTTCTACCTTATAGCAAAGAAATGTATTTAACACTACGCTAAATACCATAACCCCAACCCAGAACATCATTGCTATAAACATACAGACACCCACCTTTCGCATTTACATTCAGTCCATCCCAAATAGAAGTTACAGACATCAGAATTAATTATCACACTACACTTTATATTTTCTATATATAGTATTCTATGAATATAAAGATAATGGTAGGTTATTCTTTCAAACAAATTTTGTCAATGTAATAATCTGACAAAACAACTTAGAGTTCTTACAAAATTTTCAGTAAGTATCCGCCCGTAGAACGGGCGGTTTTGATTTCGCCCTATAAGGGCACTTTACCAACGAAGCCCCTAAAGGG
>NZ_JBPFDQ010000029.1:0-56448 GCF_059415045.1 Ferdinandcohnia sp. SAFN-114
ATGTCACAATACTTATCTCAAGTATTGCCATTTTGGAGGTGTTTTATATTGTCTCACTATTTTAGGTTAGTCCACATCTCAGGTTCGCTTTCGCTCTTTTTTATACTTCAATTTTAATCATTTCTTGGCTTAATTTTTGTAATTTCTTTTTACATTCTGCTTTTTTCGCTTCATCTTTTTCAATCATCGCATCATAAAGGGTTGCCAATTCATAATCTACTTCTAAACGTAACACAGCCAAGCGCTTTTCTCCGTCTTTTCGCTTTAAGTCATTTATCACTTGTTTCAATTTCCGCACCCCTTTCCACTATTTCAATCTACCACTTTCCCTCATTGACTAATTCTGCTAGTTACTTCTATCTTATGAAAAAACTAGAGCATTGTAACAAATATGTGCGTATACCTAGATAAGCTTTAGGTTTAATTATCGAGCAAGCTAGTTTAGCTTTTTTAATGTTTTTGCTAAAATACAAGAAGGAATATCATTAGGAGGAAAGTTCAATGGCTTTTACAGGGTTTACAAAAGAAGACTTTAATGTGTTTACAATAGATGGACTAGAAAATCGCATGGATGCACTAATTAAACAGGTTCGACCAAAATTAGAGGAATTAGGGAATCATTTTGCCCCTACACTCTCGAGTCTTTCAGGAGATGAAATGTTTGCTCATGTAGCAAAACATGCAAGAAGGACGATTAATCCACCTAAAGATACTTGGGTAGCTTTTGCAAATAATAAGCGTGGGTATAAAATGCTGCCTCATTTTCAAATCGGATTATGGAATACACATTTATTTGTTTGGTTTGCTGTCATTTATGAGGCACCTATCAAGGCAGAATTCAGTCATGTATTAATGGAGCACTCGAAAAAAGTTAGAGAAAGTGTCCCAAACCATTTTGTATGGTCAGTAGATCACACAAAACCAGAAACTCTTAAACATCAGGAGTTGAGCGAACAAGAACTTGAATCAATGTTCACAAGACTACAAACTGTTAAAAAGGCAGAAATCCTATGCGGAATAAACATTCCTAGAGATAAAGTGGTTGAAATGAGCGCTGAAGAATTAGTACGAGTAATTGATCAAACTTTCAGAAAGTTACTTCCATTATACCAGTTAGCACACGAAAGTTCAAAGTAAGTTTCAAAAAGAAATTCATTTTTCGACAAGCTTACATAATAAAAAGGATGTCTTCTAGAAGACATCCTTTTTATTTACATTTTGATTAATTCCATATTTTCTTTTGCTTTTTGAATAACACGGTATGCAGAATACCCACTTGTTTCTTCAAATTCTCCGCAAATTTTTTTTTCTTCTGCTTTACTCGGAACAATTTCTTTAAAGCGTTTATAAGCCTGCATCATTTTATCCCTTGCTATTCCTTTCTCGTATGCCCTTTCAACACATTCAAAAAAGGCAATCACATCGACTACCTCGTCTGTGCTCCAGTCATACGAAATCGGGTATTGATAATCCAATCGACTTCACCTCTATTTACTCCACTTAGACCTGATTTGCTCAGCTTCAGTAATCATTCGCTCGAACAGTTCAGCGACTGTTGGTTCATCCTTGATGAGTCCCATTACCTGACCAGCCCAAGCAAATCCCCCATCTAGTTTACCATCATAAATATAACTCATATTAGCTTGACCACTTATGTATTCCCTTAATCCTTCGTATCCACTGTTTGCGGCTTCCAACTCGAGGATTTTTGAGGACCATTCATTAGAAATGACACGACCTGGTGCACCTAGTGATCGTTTAATTACGACTGTATCATTTTCGGTTCCTTTAATCAATGCATCCTTATATCCTTGATGGGCGTGAACGCATTCTTTGGTCGCAATAAAGCGTGTACCCATTTCAATACCTTCTGCCCCCAAACTTAACGCAGCCATCAAACCTCGACCATCACCGATTCCACCGGAAGCAATAACAGGAATGGATACTGCATCGACAACTTGTGGAATGAGAACCATAGTTCCGATATCCTGTCTACCAAGATGGCCACCACCCTCTTGACCAACTACCATAACAGCGTCTGCCCCTAGCTCCTCTGCTTTTTCTGCTTGTCTTCTAGCTGCAACCAAAACAAGCTTCTTCATATTAACACCCTTTAATTGTTCAAAAATAGGTGCAGGATTTCCGCCAGTCATTGTGATAACAGGCACTTCTTCCTCAATAGCTACATCAAGCATGTCCGTAAACGGTCTGCCATGTTGTCCTATTGCATAGTTAACCCCAAATGGTTTGTTTGTTAGTTCTTTTACTTTTTTAATTTCATTGCGAAGATCTTCTGGTGTGTCAAGTGACATAGCTGTAATTTGACCAAGGCCACCTGCATTTGATACTGCTGCTGCAAGTTCCGAATACGCTAAATACGCCAGTCCTCCTTGAATGATTGGATACTTAATTCCTAATAAAGTTGAAACCTTCGTTTCCCAATTCATTGTACTCCCACCTTTCATTAATCCATTTCGATGTCACTTCTTGAAACTCCTCTTTTTCCTTTAGCAAATGTTATAAGCAAAGTTTAACAGTCCAAAAAATGTTTAATAATTACTTGTTGTGACAATTTAAAAGTATGAAATATTTTTATATGCAAACGGTAAGAGAAATGCTATAATTCACTTGTTTTATGTAGAAAAAAGTAGAATAAAACATTCATTTTTAAACTGAAATATAAATAAAGAGGTGTGGTTATCAATTGTCGCAAAATGAAACACCATTATTTACTGGTCTTGTTGAACACTCAAAAAAGAACCCAACTCAATTCCATATACCTGGACATAAAAAAGGTGCAGGAATTGATCCAGAATTTCGAGACTTTATCGGGGACAATGCCCTTTCAATCGATCTCATTAATATCGGACCCTTAGATGATCTTCATCAACCTAAAGGCATCATTAAGCGGGCACAGGACCTTGCAGCTGACGCATTTGGTGCAGATCACACTTTCTTTTCCGTACAAGGTACAAGTGGCGCAATTATGACAATGGTCATGGCAGTATGTGGGCCAGGAGACAAAATTATTGTACCTAGAAATGTCCATAAGTCTGTAATGTCGGCCATTGTCTTTTCCGGTGCAGTGCCAATTTTCATTCATCCAGAGATTGATAATACCTTGGGAATTTCGCATGGAATCACCACAGACTCTGTTAAAAAAGCACTTGAACAGCATCCAGACGCAAAAGGATTACTTGTGATTAATCCAACCTATTTCGGCGTTGCTGCTGACCTAAAAAGGATTGTCGATATTGCTCATTCCTATGAAGTACCAGTACTCGTTGACGAAGCACATGGCGTGCATATTCACTTCCATGATGGGTTACCGCTATCTGCCATGCAGGCTGGAGCAGATATGGCTGCAACAAGCGTCCATAAGTTAGGTGGTTCAATGACACAAAGCTCAATTTTAAACGTTAGAGAGGGCTTAGTGTCAGCTAACAGGGTTCAAACAATCTTAAGTATGTTAACAACAACGTCTACATCATATTTATTATTAGCATCTTTGGATGTTGCGAGAAGACGGTTAGTGACAGAGGGATTCGACCTGATTGAAAAAACAATTCAATTAGCCAACTATACAAGAGAAAAAATCAATGAAATAGAAAAACTTAAATGTATCGGACGCGAAATTTTAGGCTCTAAAGCCACATTTGACTTCGATCCGACAAAATTAATAATTTCTGTAAAAGACCTCGGTATTACAGGTTCAGATGCAGAAGTCTGGCTTCGTGAAAAATACAATATTGAAGTGGAAATGTCCGACCTCTACAACATTCTTTGTATTGTAACACCTGGTGATACTAAGAAAGAGGCTGATTTACTAATTGATGCACTTGCAAATTTATCTGACGAAGTCTCACACCTTTCAGAATCTAGAATTGTACCAGAAGTTTTACTTCCAGATATCCCGGTACTTGCTTTATCACCTCGGGATGCATTTTATTCTGAAACAGAGGTTGTTCCATTTGAAGCATCAGCTGGCAGAGTAATTGCTGAATTTATAATGGTCTATCCACCAGGCATTCCGATTTTCATACCTGGAGAAATTATAACTGAGGAGAACTTAACGTATATTCAAACCAATATTGAAGCAGGTCTCCCCGTTCAAGGACCAGAGGATTATGATTTAAAATACTTGCGAGTTATCAAAGAGCACAAAGCAATTAAATAAAGTCGAAAAAGAAGCATGCAAATTTTTTTGCATGCTTTTAATTTTTTATAAAGTTATTTCTCTTCGTGATTGCAATCGCAATGGTCGCATGTTGAATAAAGTGTTGTAACCTTCTCATACTCAAAATGTTCAATTGTTTCACTACATGTTTGACAGATGATTGTACCCATTATTCAAAGCCCCTTTCGAAAAGTAGATTCATAAACTCCTTTTGAAAACGTTTTATGTTATGTTATTTATATAATAGTATGTCACAATTGGTTCGTCAATAGTTAATTGTATAACATTTTAAATTATTTTCAGTTATTTTTTATCATACTTGATGAATTGCGATACATATTTACTGCACACAACACAAAGTTGTAAGTATTACCCATTCAATGCTAGAATAGTAGTAACTTAGAGATATAAACATACATAATTAATCAATCTGGAGTAGGAGTGAAGAGTTTGGAAAACGCATTCATTAAGCTTGTTCCTGCATCAAATACACAAAGTGTATCACTAGATGTTGTAAAAGATCTCTTTAGCTATTACAAGGAAATTACAAGGAAAACGGGGCAGCAACTAGATTGGGAATACGACAATGCTGCATTTCCATACCACATAAAAGAGACGAACCAAGAACATAATTGGTTTTATTTAAAATCCGATCATCAAAAGTATAATGCAATCATAGTTGGCGTTGGCCAAGAGGCACTTGAAGGTGATAACGGTGAGCAAATCGAGCAATCCTATATCCAAGTAACCCTTCCACATGTGTCAACCACTGGCGATAAAGGAAAAGCTAATGAGTTCTGTAAGTTTTTAGCAAAAAAACTTGAAGGAGAATTACATCTATTTAACGGAAGAATTATGTATTTTTACAAACGAAAATAACGATTAAGGTTCTCTGTTTTCTTTAACTAAATTTTCAAGTGTAAGTAAGAATAGACCATATCATTGTGAGGTGGTCTTTTTCTATGTAAATGCCCAAAAAACCTTTTCAAATGAGAAAAAACATAAAAAGGAAATGAACGTAATCAAGAATGAACTCTTTCTTGTTAGTCCAATTTTGTTTGCTATTAAAAATGCAAGATAACAAAAGATTACTAATAATATCCCTTTCGCAAACAGACTATCGGAACGTGATAACCAAGTAACCAACGAAAATGTACTCCATATTAATACCTGGATTAATCCAATTACATATACCTTCATGAAGAAACTCCCCTTTTATCAGCAATAAAGGAACTATGATCTCGTTTCGCATTCTAGTCTCTATGAATTTCTGTTTACTATATTAATTAATATGCACAGAAATATGGTAGTATTTTTCATTTATGTAACAAATCAATGACATTGGAAAGAATTTTAAGAATACATGATAAAATGAATTTAAATTAAAAAATAGGCGTTTTGTATTATTTAAATTTAGCATTAAAGACCTATACTTTTGACTATTTTATGGAAGAGTGATTAACAAAATGAAAGAATTTACCCTAATCATACTTTCTTTTATTTTCCTTTCCTCATGTTCTTCATACCAAACACAACCTACATTGCCAGAAATCAAAGACAAACAAATCATCTTTTTTTCTGATGAAGATAATATTCATAATGAAAGTAATTATTATGATGCTTTACTGGAGCTTAGAAATAAATTCCCAACTGAAATCGCAAATATGAAGGTTGTTTCGTCTGAAGATAATAGATTGTATACGAAGTATAAGATTGATGAATATCCTTCTTTATTAATTATTGAACAAGATAAAGTCCTTGAAAAAATTGAAGGGAATGTCGACAAAGAAGAAATTATCATACCCCTTGAAAACGTCTTATCGACCTCAACAAGTTCAAAAAAATAAAAAAATCGCCCCATATTCGGAGCGATTTTTTACATTTATTATTTTACAATGTGGATTGGAGATCCTAAAGCAACTTCTGCTGCTTCCATTGTGATTTCACCTAGAGTTGGGTGAGCATGAATTGTCATTGCAATATCTTCAGCTGTCATACCAGCTTCAACAGCAAGGCCTAATTCAGAAATAATATCTGATGCACTTTCCCCTGCTACTTGAGCACCGATTAGTAGTCCATCCTCTTTACGAGTAATTAACTTTACAAAACCGTCAGTAGCTTCAAGTGCTAGCGCACGACCATTTGCTGCATATGGGAATTTAGCTGCTACAATTTCAATTCCTTCTTCTTTAGCTTGTTGCTCAGTGTATCCAACTGTAGCTAGTTCAGGCTCAGAGAATACAACAGCAGGAATACCTAAGTAGTCAATTTCTGATGACTCACCAGCAATTGCTTCTGCTGCAATTTTACCTTCATATGATGCTTTATGTGCTAATTGAGGTCCGGGAACAATATCACCGATTGCGTAAATATTACTTACACTTGTACGGCATTGTTTATCGATCTCAATAACGCCTCTTTCATTCATTTTAACACCAGCAAGCTCTAATCCAAGCTCATCAGTATTAGGACGACGACCTACCATTACGAATACATAGTCTGCGTCAATTGAATGTTCTTCGCCTTTTGCTTCATACTTCACAGTTACACCATTTTCAGTCTCTTCAACACCTTTAGCAAGAGCCTTAGTGATGATTTCCGCACCTTTTTTCTTAAGGTTCTTTTTAACAATTGTAGTCATTTGCTTTTCAAAACCAAGAAGGATATCATCTGCTCCCTCTAGAATTGTTACTTGTGATCCAAAGTTTGCATAAGCACCGCCAAGTTCAATACCAATTACACCACCGCCGATTACGACGATTTTTTCTGGTACTTCCTTAAGTCCAAGTGCGCCAGTTGAATCAAGAACACGTTTTGAATATTTGAAAGATGGTATTTCGATTGGACGAGAACCTGTAGCAATAATTGCATTTTTGAAATTGTAAGTTTGTGCAGAGTCTTCGTTCATTACACGTAAAGAGTTTGCGTCTACGAAATATGCTTCCCCTTTTACAACTTCAACCTTATTACCTTTTAATAGTCCTGAAACTCCACCAGTTAATTTCTTAACAACACTATCTTTAAAAGCTTGAACTTTTGTAAAATCAAGTGTTACATTTTCAGCTTTGATTCCCATTGAATCAGAATTCTTAGCTGTTTCATAACGGTGTCCAGCGGAGATTAGCGCCTTAGAAGGGATACATCCAACGTTAAGACAAACACCACCAACAGTGTCTTTCTCTACAATCGTAACTTTTTGTCCTAGTTGTGCAGCACGAATCGCTGCAACATATCCACCAGGTCCAGCACCAATAACTATTGTATCTGTTTCAATTGGGAAATCTCCTACTACCATGTTGTATTACGCCTCCATTAATAATAATTGTGGATCATTTAACAAACGTTTGATTTGGTTGAGTGCGTTCTGTGCAGTAGCACCATCAATCATACGGTGATCAAAGCTTAATGATAAAGCAAGGACTGGAGCTACAACAATTTCACCATTTTTAACAACAGGCTTCTCTGCAATTCGGCCTACTCCTAGGATTGCAACTTCTGGATGGTTAATAACAGGAGTGAACCATTGTCCACCAGCTGATCCAATGTTACTGATAGTACATGAAGCACCTTTCATTTCATTAGGAGCTAACTTACCATCACGAGCTTTTCCTGCTAATTCATTGATTTCATTAGAGATAGAGAAAATTGACTTACGATCCGCATCTTTAACAACAGGAACAAGAAGACCTTTTTCTGTATCAGCAGCAATACCAATATTGAAGTAGTGCTTATGAATAATTTCGCTAGTTGCATCATCAAGTGATGTATTTAACGCAGGGAAATCACGTAATGCCGCAGTTAAAGCTTTTACGATATATGGTAGGTATGTTAATTTAATACCTTTTTCAGCTGCAACAGCCTTAAATTTCTTACGGTGTGCAACCAACTCTGTCACATCTACTTCGTCCATTAACGTTACGTGTGGAGCTGTATGTTTTGAGTTAACCATTGCTTTGGCGATTGCTTTACGAATTCCACTCATCTTTTCACGAGTTTCAGGGTATTCGCCCGCAGGAATTGGTTGTTTTGCAGGAGCTGTCGTTGCTTCTGCCGCTGTTGATTTTGGAGCTTCAGCTGCAGGTGTTTCTGTAGCAACAGTTGCACCGCCAGAAGTGAACGCATCAATATCCGACTTCATTATTCTACCATTTTCGCCACTTCCTGCAACCTTTTTAATGTCAATTCCTTTTTCTCGTGCATATTTTCGAACAGAAGGCATAGCAATGATACGACGATTTACATCAACATCAGCTGCAGGTTCTGTTGCTTCTGGTGCAGCCTCAGCTGTTTTTTCTTCCTGAACTTCTTGTTTAGGAGCCTCATCAGATTCGTCGCCTTTAAATTTAAGGTCCTCATATCCTGGAGCATCAAACTTAATAAGCGTATCTCCTACAATTGCAACAGTACCTTCTTCTACAAGTACTTCAAGTACTTTCCCTTTAACAGGAGAAGGAATCTCTACTACTGCTTTATCATTTTGGACCTCACATAGTACATCGTCCTCATTTACTTCATCGCCTGGTTTTACAAACCATTTTACGATTTCACCTTCATGGATACCTTCACCGATATCTGGCAACTTAAATTCAAATGCCACGGTTTTCGCCTCCTAAAATTGTTAGATTCTTGTCAAAAGATGACCTGTCGGCGCATGACTACTTGTTGAACTTTCATACGCCACAGGCTTATTTATTCCGTTAAGGATAGTTAATCCTCGATTAATTGGTTATATATTAGAAGTTCAATACTTTCTTCGCAGTTTCAATTACATCCTTGAAGTTTGGTAACCAAACTGATTCTGCTTGAGAGAACGGATATACTGTATCAGCTGCAGCTACACGTAATACTGGAGCTTCTAAACTTAAGATTGCACGATCGTTGATTTCAGCAACAACGTTTGCTGCAATTCCAGCTTGTTTTTGTGCCTCTTGAACAACGATAGCTCGTCCTGTTTTTTCAACAGAACTAATGATCGTTGGAATATCTAATGGGCTTACTGTACGTAAGTCAATAACTTCTGCAGAAACGCCCTCTTTTTCTAATTCAGTAGCAGCCTTTAAGCATTCGTGTACCATCGCACCATATGAAATCATAGTAATATCTGTACCTTCGCGCTTAACTTCTGCTTTCCCAAGTTCAATTGTATATTCGCCCTCTGGAACCTCCTGGCGGAATGAACGATAAAGTTTCATATGCTCAAGGAAGACAACTGGGTCATTATCGCGAATTGCGGAAATTAATAGACCTTTTGCATCATAAGGTGTTGATGGAATAACAACCTTTAGCCCAGGTTGCTGTGCCATTAAACCTTCTAAGCTATCTGCGTGAAGTTCTGGTGTATGTACACCGCCACCAAAAGGTGAACGAATCGTTACTGGAGCAGTGTAACGACCACCTGAACGATAACGCATACGAGCTAATTGACCACTAATAGAATCAATAACCTCATAGACAAATCCAAAGAATTGGATTTCTGGAACTGGACGATAGCCTTGTAAGCTTAGACCAACAGCAAGACCACCAATACCTGATTCAGCTAGTGGTGTATCAAACACGCGATCTTCACCGAATTCAGCCTGTAGACCTTCAGTAGCACGGAACACACCGCCGTTAACTCCAACGTCTTCACCGAAAACTAAGACATCTGGGTTATTCTTTAATTCTGTGCGTAACGCATCAGTGATTGCTTGAATCATTGTCATTTGCGCCATGGCTTACTTCGACTCCTTCGCTTTATAGATTTCCATTTGCTCCTCTAAATTTAAAGGAAGCTCTTCAAACATATGTGAAATAAGGTCAGTAACCTTTTGTTTTGGTGTTTCGTCCGCTTTTTTAATTGCGTTCTTGATGTCTTCTTTAGCTTCTTCGATGACTTGGTTTTCTAACTCTTCATTCCAAATTCCTTTTCCTTCAAGGTACTTACGGAAACGAACGAGTGGATCTTTCTTTTCCCATTCATTGTCAAGTTCAGAAGTACGATATCTTGTTGGATCATCTCCAGCCATTGTATGTGGACCGTAACGGTAAGTCATTGTTTCAATCAACGTTGGACCTTCTCCATTTACTGCACGCTCACGAGCTTCTTTAACTGCTACATATACAGCTAGTGGATCCATCCCATCAACTTGGATTCCAGGGATACCAGCTGCAACTGCTTTTTGAGCTAAAGTATTGGCTGCAGATTGTTTTTCAACTGGAGTAGAGATAGCAAAACGGTTATTTTGAACAATAAATACTGCTGGTGCTTTGAAAGCTCCTGCAAAGTTAATACCTTCATAGAAATCACCTTGAGAAGTACCGCCATCCCCTGTATAAGTAATAGCAATTGACTTCTTGCCACGCTTTTTCATCCCTAAAGCAACACCAGCACATTGTATGTATTGTGCACCAATAATGATTTGTGGAGAAATTACATTAACACCTTCAGGAACTTGGTTCCCATGAAAATGTCCGCGTGAGAACAAGAATGCTTGATATAGTGGTAAACCATGCCAAACGATTTGAGGTACATCACGGTAACCTGGTAAAATAAAATCTTCTTTTTCTAGTGCAAATTGAGATGCAAGTTGTGAAGCTTCTTGACCTGCAGTAGGTGCATAGAAACCTAAACGTCCTTGACGGTTTAACGAAATTGAACGTTGATCAAGGATTCTTGTATAAACCATTCTTCTCATTAATTCTTTTAATTGATCATCACTTAAATCAGGAACAGCATCTTTGTTAACTACTTCTCCTTCTTCATTTAAGATCTGAAACATAGGAAAGTTTTCAGCAACTTTATCCAGTTGCCCTTGTAAATCAAAGACATTTGCTTTTACAGCCATCTTTTTTCGCTTCCTTTCTTACCCTATTTTCTTTAATCAAATGCACCCGACCATTTATGGTAGGGGGCTTTAACTTTACGATGGAGAAGAACCCAGTATAAAGTTAAGGTTGATACAAAACATACAGCATTAGGTTACCCAAAAATATATCTTTTCAAAGACATAATTAAGAGGAAGTTCAAAAAATCGAATGAATATGACACATCTAATTTCTTCGTTGGCTTGTTTTTCCGTTCCTCACGTATTAAAGGCATACGTTACGGTACTCAAAGCTGCGCCGCCTTGAACTCTCGACGCACAGGATGTGCTAGTGTCGACAATGCCACAGGACGTGGCGTTTTTGTCAACGCGGTCCTCATTCTCTTTTTTGAACACCACTATTATCCATTCGGACGAAGTCTTTAGATGTAATAATTTTTTGTCATGCTCGAAAAAGATATTCTGACTCCTAAATGAACCTGTATTAATTATTTTAGTAAAGCAATTAATACAACTGCTCCCTATCCATTTCCAAGTTTACAACAACGTAAGACACACGTCAAATTGTTTGTTTACTGTTTTATTACTTGTCCACCATTTTTTTCTGTTTTGTATAAATTCCCATTTTTACAATCTGTATCAGTACACATTTAGCATCTGTACTATAAAAACCTTACTTTTTTCGTAAAATAGTCAAAACAAAAGGGCTATCACAATGATAGCCCTTTCACGGTATTAATATTTTTATTCCTCTTTAAAGACAACTTCTAGTCCAGCATTTTGATAAAAAGTAACCTTTGCTTTGTTGTATTGGTCAGTCAATTTATTAAACGTTTCATTTGCGGCAACTACTTTTTCATACGTTTCATTTATAAGATTAATTTGTTTTTCTAATTCATCCAATGTTAATTCTTCATTTTGAAACATTTCATATAATTTTTTATCATGCTCTATGGCTTCTTTATATACAGTGTATAGATCCTCGTAGCTTTCGTAACGCTTGTTCATCAACGATACAAGTTCGTTACCTTCTTCCTTTACACTGTCCTCTTTTATTTCAGAAATAATTGCATCAACCTTTTGAAATTCCTTCTTGGATGCTTCGATGCTCTTTTGTTCATTGTTAATTCGAGTTTCGCGGTCTCCAACAATTGCCAATGCTTCATTCGATAAGGAAACAATTTGATCAAATTCTTTCATACCCAATGTTAAAATTTTATCATAAAGCTCTTTCTCTTTTTTCTCAAGCTCCACCAATGGGTTTTGTTGTTTTTCAAAGTCCTTTTCTACTGCTACCACTTTTTCTAAAGTCTCATAAACCTGTTCTTCAGGTGTGGGGCCGCCCAAACACCCCATTAAGAGAAAACTCATACAAACACAAAGAAATACAACTTTTAACGTTTTATTTTTCAATATCTGCTCCCCCTTAGCTACTTCAAATATACTATATTATAATACGATTTCATAACATTTTTTAGGTTTCAACTAAATATATGAATTTGTACATGCTTTAGAACAGACTAGAGTCCTACTTTTATATTTGAAAATGAAAAAACCTTTGTTAAACTTAAGATAGATATAAGCATCAAGACCAGGAAGTGATAAAAATGATAACAATGGATAATATTATCCGGGAAGGACATCCAACTTTACGGAAGGTTGCAGATGAGGTTCCTTTACCTGCATCAGAGGAAGACCGCAAGATACTTAAAGAACTATTAGAATATGTGAAAAACAGTCAGAACCCTGAAATTGCTGAAAAATACGGATTAAGACCAGGTATAGGGCTTGCTGCACCGCAAATTAATGTGTCAAAGCGTATGATTGCTGTACATTTAAAAGATGAAAATGACGAACTACACAGTTATGCTTTGTTTAATCCAAAGATTATTAGTCATTCTATAAAAAAGAGTTATTTAACAACTGGTGAAGGTTGTTTGTCTGTTGACAGAGCTGTACCAGGATATGTACCGCGTTACCTAAAAATTAAGGTAAAAGGAACTACCATAGACGGCGATGAAGTGATTGTGAAATTAAAAGGTTTACCTGCTATTTGTTTTCAGCATGAAATAGATCACTTAAATGGAGTTATGTTCTATGATCATATCAATGAGGAAAATCCGTTTGCCGAACCGGACAACGCGATCCCTATCGAGCGTTAGTAAGTAATTATTTATACGTTAAGTTTATAGTGCTTTTGTTTGGCCAAATTGACTTATTCATCTTCGCCAAAATTACCTTTCTTTTATTAGCTATGATAATTTGACCCTTTTTTCCACATAATAAGGACAAAACTTTAACCCAAAATCAACGTTCTTGAGATGTTTAAAGTTTGAGAAAAAAGGAGATGATAGTCATGCTAAAAAAGTTACGGAAAAAATTAATTAAGCAGTGGCAAGATTTATTAAAAAGGAAATCAATAGCATAAGAATTAATAACAAAAAAATTGCCTCCTAGTGAAGTTGAAACTAATAATGACGAAAAGAGCCCTTCGTTATGGAGGGCTTGTTATATACTATCATGCTTTTCAATGGTATAATAGACATTTAGGTGTACGGTTCAATAATTTTAGAATAAATTACATAGTAACCCCTAAACTAACCCCCTCTTTTTACCTATAAGCAATGCAATGTTAAGAAATATTTAGGAAAAGCAAGAAAAAACATGAAAAACTTGTTATATTTTTATATAATAGAAAAAGTTACTCTAACTTTCGGAAATTAAGGAGAGATTTGGCAATGATTTTTAAAGTTTACTACCAAGAGGATGTATTAGAAGTTCCAGTAAGAGAACATACAAAAACTTTGTATATTGAGGCAGAATCTCAAGTTGAGGTTCGCCAAAAATTAAAGGAACGGAAAATTAACATTGAATATATTCAAAAGGTGGAAGGGGCCTATCTTGAGTATGAGCAACTAAATGAAGATTATAATGTATTGGAGATTTGATGAATTATGAAATTTGTAAAGAACGATCAAACAGCTGTTTTCGCCTTAGGTGGACTCGGGGAAATTGGTAAAAACACTTATGGCGTACAGTTTCAGGACGAAATTATCCTGATTGATGCTGGGATTAAATTCCCGGAGGACGAGCTGTTAGGAATAGACTATGTTATTCCTGATTACAGCTATTTAGTCAAGAACGAGGACAAGATTAAAGGTTTATTCATAACGCACGGTCACGAGGATCATATTGGCGGAATCCCGTATTTACTTCGTGAAATCAATGTACCGATTTATGGAGGTAAGCTTGCCCTAGGTTTAATTCGTAACAAACTAGAAGAGCACGGACTACTTCGCCAGGCAAAGTTGATTGAAATTAAGGAAGATGACATAATAAAATTCCGTAAAACATCGGTAACTTTTTTTAGAACGACGCATAGTATTCCAGATTCATACGGAATTGTAGTAAAAACGCCTCCTGGACAAGTCGTACATACAGGGGATTTCAAATTTGATTTCACACCTGTTGGGGAGCCAGCGAATCTTCAAAAAATGGCGGAAATCGGCAGAGATGGAGTACTATGCCTGCTCTCAGATAGTACAAATGCGGAAATACCACATTTTACAATGTCTGAAAGACGTGTAGGAGAAAGTATTCAGGATATTTTCCGAACGGTAGATGGCCGAATCATATTTGCTACTTTTGCATCTAATATTCATCGCCTACAGCAGGTGGTTGAAGCTGCTGTTCAAAACGATCGAAAAATCGCAGTATTTGGAAGAAGTATGGAATCAGCAATCACAATTGGATATGATTTAGGTTATATTCAATGCCCAAAGGATACGTTTATTGATGCTAACCAAATCAATCGTCTCCCAGCAAATAAGGTTGTTATTCTTTGTACTGGAAGTCAAGGGGAACCAATGGCTGCCCTTTCAAGAATTGCGAATGGTACACACCGACAAATTCAAATCATTCCTGGGGATACAGTCGTATTTTCATCATCACCTATTCCAGGAAATACACTGAGCGTTAGTCGAATCATCAATATGCTTTACCGCGCAGGCGCCGATGTTATTCATGGAACACTAAGTAACATCCATACATCGGGTCATGGCGGCCAAGAGGAGCAAAAATTAATGCTTCGTCTAATGCAACCAAAGTATTTTATGCCAATTCATGGTGAATACCGGATGCAAAAGATGCACGCGAAATCTGCTGTAGATTGTGGTGTATTTGAAGAAAACTGCTTTATTATGGACAATGGAGAGGTTCTTGCCTTAAGTGAGAATGAAGCATCTGTTGCAGGAAAAATTCCATCAGGAAATGTGTATATCGATGGTAGCGGTATTGGTGATATCGGAAATATTGTGTTGCGAGACCGCCGCATCCTTTCCGAGGAAGGTCTTGTGATAGTTGTCGTAAGTATTAATATGAAGGACTTTAAGATTGCTGCAGGACCTGACTTAATTTCTCGAGGATTTGTGTATATGCGTGAGTCTGGAGATTTAATCAATGATGCACAGAGTCTTATTACAAAACATTTAAATAAAGTAATGGAGCGTCGCACGACCCAATGGTCTGAAATTAAGAATGAAATCACAGACACGCTTGCACCGTTCCTATATGAAAAGACAAAACGCCGTCCAATGATTTTACCAATCATTATGGAGGTTTAAGCTAGTCCGTTAACCCTTGTAATATTCAATGTTGATTCCCACTGAGGCTTCCCTCAGTGGGTTTTTACTTTCACCATTACACAAATAAACCAAGTTTAGTTTAGATCTCAATTCTTTTTTTACTCAAGTTTGTCAGTCTAGAGGCTTCTCGCGGGACATACTTCCATATTTTTACGTGAGCATGCTTTTCAATGCATGAAAACTAAGCGTACTCTAAATTTTTTTGTCCATAATAAAAACGCCTCATACTGAGACGTTTATTCTACGATTAGATTTTTTTCAAAACGGCTAATATCTGTGTCAGCCCCGATAATAATTAGGATATCCCCTTTATGTATTTGCTCGGTTGCTGATGGAGATACAATAATGTCTTTTCCTCTTTTCATCGCGACGATGGTTACCCCATACTTCGCACGTACATCTAATTCAATTAAAGATTTCCCGTCAATCTTTTTTCCTGCAACAATTTCAATAATACTATGCTCATCAGAAAGTTCCAGATAATCCAAGACATTGTTTGAAATAATATTATGGGCAATTCGTTTTCCCATATCTCGCTCTGGATGTACAATCCGGTCCGCTCCAATTTTACTTAAAATTTTCTCATGATAGTCATTTTGTGCTTTCACCCAAATTTGCTTGACCCCTAATTCCTTTAGAATAATAGTCGTTAATATACTCGCTTTCAGATTGTCCCCGATAGCAACAATAACTAAGTCAAAATTTCGAATCCCTATGCTCTTGAGTACTGATTCATCAGTTGAATCACCAACAACTGCATGAGAAGCTATCGTTGAAAACTCATTTACTTTATCTTCATCAAGGTCCATGGCCATGACTTCCATACCTTCATCACTTAATGCGCGGCATATGCTACCTCCAAAGCGCCCAAGGCCTATTACCGCAAACTCTTTTTTGTTCACTACCTATTCCCCCATCAAATTGAGATACCTTAGATTGTATCACAATTAATCTATAATTTGGAAGCATCACTGAAAAGCACTTTAAAACAAAAAGACTAGGGTTTCCTAGTCCTTTTAAGGTTTTCTAAATTGCCTCAAGCATCTTAAACTGTGCTTTTACCAATCCAAAATATTCGCCTTGCTGGTTCATTAATTCATGGTGATTTCCTTGTTCGATGATTTCACCATGATCTAATACGAAAATATTATCAGCTTCACGAATAGTCGATAGCCTATGGGCAATGATGATTGCTGTACGCCCCTTTAATAATTGCTTTAAAGCCTGTTGTATTTTGACTTCAGTTTCAGTATCAATACTTGCAGTTGCTTCATCTAAGATTAAGATTTTAGGATCTGCAAGCAGTGCACGAGCGAAAGACAATAATTGTCGTTCCCCAACTGATAGGATATTCCCTCTTTCCTCAACTTCCGTGTCATACCCATTTACGAGTTTCTCAATAAACTGATGGGCACCCACTGCTTGTGCAGCGGCTATTATCTCTTCATCCGTTGCGTCTGGTCTCCCAAACCGGATATTGTCTTTTATTGTACCAGAGAAAATAAACGTATCTTGTAGGACTACACTTATTTGAGAACGAACACTCTGGAGAGATAATTCTTTTATATTTATTCCGTCGATTTTTACTTCACCAGATGTTACATCATAGAAGCGGCTGATCAGATTAGCGATCGTCGTTTTACCTGAACCAGTATGACCCACGAGGGCGATGGTTTGACCTGCGTCTATCGTCAAGGAAATGCCTTTCAAAGCTTTTCGACTTTCATCATATGCGAATTCCACATGGTCGAATTCAATCTTTCCTTTCATATCAGACAAGTGAATTGGGTTTTCTTTTTCACCAACAATTGGTTCTTCATCAATAAATTCGAAAATACGTTCGGAAGAGGCCATCCCCACGAGTAATTGATTATATACTTGACCTAAACGTGAAATAGGCTCCCAAAACATTCCTAAATAGAAGGCAAATGAGACAAATACCCCAATTGTTAGTCCGTCAGCTTGGATTAGTGTAGCCCCGAACCAAATCAAAATTGCAGTTCCAACCGCATTTGTCATTTCAACAAATGGACGGAACATCGCATTTTTCTGGGTAGCATCTCTCCAACTTTCAAAGTTTTGATTATTAATTCCATCAAAGAACTCAATATTTTCCTTTTCCTGAGTAAATGCTTGTGTCACACGAATCCCTTGAATACTTTCATTTAGATGCGAGTTTAGCATGGATTGCTTAATTCTTACTGTTTGCCAAGATCTTCTAATTTTTCTTCTTAATTTAGTTGTAATTAAGACCATCAGTGGCAGAATAATTAAGATTGCCAATGTAAGCTTTGGACTTAAACCAAAAAGAATAAAAATGACCCCAAACAGGAGCACGAAATCCATTAATAGATTAATTACCCCATTCGTGAATAATTCCTGTAGTGAGTTCACATCATTTAGGATTCGAACTAAGATAGAACCTGCTGAACGCTTATCAAAGAATCGATGTGATAGACCTTGAACGTGTGTAAAAAGATGCTTTCGTAAATCGTAAATAATATTTTGACCAAGCATATTGGTCCATTTGATACGATAAATGTTGGCAACATAATTAATTGCATATAACCCAGCAATCGTAGAAACTAAGACCATTAATAAATCTGTATCTTTATTCGCAATCGCATGGTCAATTGTATATTTCCCAATTAGAATAGGTGCGATCAACCGAACAGCGGTTGTTAATAATACCATGATTATTGCTAAAGGCAATAAATTTTTTGAATATGGTTTCATATAGCCTAATAATCTGAGCATTTGTTTCCAGTTAAACGGTTTTTCGATTGCTTGGTCCGTTGAATAATGGAACCGATGTTTTATATCTTGTTTTTCATTTTTTGACATTTAATCTCACCTACCTAACCTACTTGTGACTGTAAGACAACTTTTTGATCCTTATACTGAATATCATAGATGCGTTGATATGGTCCTTCATTTTTCAATAATTCCTCGTGTGTTCCACGTTCAACGATGGCTCCATTTTCTAATACCAATATCTCATCAGCATGTTTCAAAGAAGAAATGCGATGTGCAATGATAAATGTAGTCCGTCCCTTCATTACTTCCTTTAAGGCTTGTTGAATTGAAAATTCTGTTTCCATATCTACCGCGCTTGTTGCATCATCTAAAATGAGAATACTAGGATCAATACAGATTGACCTTGCTATCGCAATTCGTTGCTTTTGTCCACCAGATAATCCCATGCCACGTTCACCAAGCATCGTATCATATCCATTAGGAAGCTCCATGATAAACTCGTGTGCTTGGGCTCTTTTTGCTGCATCAATAATTTCTTCCAATGAAGCATTAGGCTTACCATATGCTATATTCGCACGAATTGTGGAAGAGAATAAGAATGATTCCTGCATAACAAATCCAATATTGCTCCTTAAAGTAGCAATCGAATAGTCTGAAACATCTTTGCCATCAATAAAGACTTTGCCTTTTACCGGTTCATAAAATCTCGTCATTAGCTGTGTAATACTTGTTTTCCCTGATCCTGTTGCCCCAATTAACCCAATAACTTTACCTGGTTCAGCTGTAAATGAAATCGACTGTAATGCTGCCTCATCATCCTCTGTATACTTTAAGGTAACGTCTTTAAATTCTACATGCCCCTGCAAGTTATCACTGTTAACAACATCTTTTTGATCAATAATTTTTTCATCTGCTTCAAGAATCTCTAGTAAACGTTCGCCAGATGCCTTGGCTTGAGAAAACATATTAATAATAAAACCAAGGTTCATAATTGGGTTGAGCAGGTACCACACTAAACTAAAAAATGCGACGAGTTCCCCGTAAGAGACAGACCCACCAATTACTAGATATCCCCCATAAGATAATAGAGCGACAACACAGACATTTCCAATAAACTCCATTAAAGGGAAAAACTTTGCCCAAATCTTTGAGGTAGCAAGTGATACATCTCGGTAATCCTCATTGGAATGATTGAATTTATTAATTTGAAATTCTTCTCGTGATAATGACTTTACCGTATTAATCCCGCTGATATTTTCTTGTACATTCGTGTTCAAACGACCAAATGTTTTTCTAACCTTACGAAATGCTGGGTGGACCCGCTTATCAAAACGATAAACAACAATTGCGAGAAATGGTAATGCCAAAATTGTTACCAATGTAAGTGAAATGGAATACGAAAACATCACGATTAAACTGAAAACAATTAAAAGTGTAAAACGAAGTAGTTCGGCAAACCCAAATGAAAGGAAGAATCGAATTCCCTCAACGTCGGCAGTTAATCTTGACATAAGATCTCCTGTTTTTGCATTATCATAATAACTAAAGGGTAAGCGTTGCAGTTTTTCATATAATGCATTTCTTACCTTATAAACTGCCGTTATACCAAATAAATCCCCTAAATACTGGTTGAAATATGTGGCTATCCCCTTAATTAACATGATGGCAATAAAACCAAATGCAAGATATGGTACATACTGATAATTTCCTGCCCTGATAACCTCATCTATAGTTATCTGAAGTACGATAGGATAGACAACTGTAATTCCTGTTACAAAAATCATGGCAAATAATGACCAGAAAAAATATTTCCGGTACGGCCAATAAAACCCCTTTAATTTCCTAAAAGTATCCATAAAAGTCCCCCCTCGGTGTTTCCATAAAAAACCTGAAATGTACGTAACATATAATATATCGGTTTTCGAAATAAATATCTAGTGCATTTTCAGAAAATGTTAAATATTTTTTCTAAAAAAAATAAGGCTAAGTCAATTTGACCTAGCCTTGTGAGCAAACCTCATTATTATTCAGCATTTTGAGTTTCTTCTAATACGCGGTTAACTCGTTTGGTTAACATCTTCATGCCACTACCACCTGCTTGAAAATGACGAAGCTTGCCTTCTTTATCAAATACATAATAAGCAGGAACATATTGGTTTTCGAACTTATCATTTAATTTAAGATCACTATCAACAAAGATTGGTTGAGTGATATTATGCTCCTCGGCAACTTGCTTGATTTCATCTAAATCAAGATCATTTTCTGACCTTGGCATATGAACAGCAATAACATTTAACTTGTCCTGATATTGATCACGGAATTCATTCACCTGAGGCATTGCTTCCTTACAAAGACCACAGCTGATTGACCAAAAATGAATGAGAGTTGGTTTTTCACCAACAAGGTCAGCTTTACTAACTTCACCATTTAACCAAGCTTTTTCTCCATCAAGTTCAGGCATTTGATCACGTAATTTCATCGATTTTATCCTCCGAATTATGGATTAAAGGGTCTAACAAACGTTAGACCCTGTTGTTATTTGTTATACATTAGACATTAAGTGTAGCTTGACCAGGTCTCCAGTTAGCAGGGCAAAGGCCACCAGTCTGTAATGCTTGAAGAACTCGTAATGTTTCATCAACATCACGACCAATGTTGTTGTGGTTAACAACAGAATACATCATCTCCCCTTCTGGGCTGATGATGAAAAGACCACGTAATGCAATACCTTCTTCTTCAATTAGAACACCGTATTCTTTGGAAATAGCATGGTTAGTGTCTGCAGCTAGTGGATAGTTCAGATCCCCTAATCCATTGTCTTTACGGTCAGTGTTAATCCAAGCTAGGTGTGTATGAATTGTATCTGTAGAAGCGCCAATAACGATTGCGTCTAGATCTTCAAACTCATCGTAACGATCAGACATTGCTGTAATTTCTGTAGGACATACGAAAGTGAAGTCCATTGGATAGAAAAATAAAACTGTCCACTTATCGTTTTTCATGTTCTCTTCAAGACTAACTTTACCAAATTCTTTATTTGGCATAACAGCATCCATTTCAAAACGAGGAGCTTGTTTACCTACCATACGTTCTGCCATATGTAAAACCTCCATATATTTTTAATAAGTAGATTGATAACGCTAACACCAATATTCAAGTATAACCAGCATTGTACTGTTTAAACATGATAATCGCTATCAACAATGACTAGTTTAACAAAGAGGTGGCTGTCGATTCAAGTAAAACGCCGTCGTTTTTTAAAAATTATATAATCTTTACAATTTTATAATATATTGTTGATAAACGATGGGTTCACAAAAAAAGACTAGGTGAAATACCTAGTCTTGACTTATCCTCTCTCATTGTTTACGCCTGTCCTAAACGACTTTCTACTTGTTGACAAACTTGGTCAGCAGATAGTCCGTTTGCTTCAATGACAGGCCCTTTCATGACAGTATCAGCCATTCCCATTACATTCGAATCTAAGCCTGTAACAACACAACAGTCACAGTTTTGTGCATCACTTTCCTGTTTTAGCTGAACAACTTCATAGCCTTTTTCTTGAAGAGCCTGCTGAACATTTGTTAGAGAACCTTCAACACCAATTTTCGCCATTAATCATCCACCTCCTCATATATGTAATTTGTCACAATCAGACTGTGATTATTCTACACATATTCGTGGATTGAATTCTGCACGATAACGATTTATAGAAATCATTTTATAAAGAATCTATATTTTCTTTAATCATCTCAACAAATGCTTGGACTTGTTTAAGCTCAAATGCATAATCATAACCGACCAACCATGTGTCGCGCTTCATTGGTTCATTATTCTCGTTCATTAAAGGGATTTTATATATGTTTTTCGTTTCATCATCATTTAAAGTGACAGATGGCAAAATCGCATAACCAATTCCATTTAATGTCATTTGCTTACATGTTTCAATTTGGTCAACCACAATGGTGCGACGTGGTGTCGATTGAAAGGTTCGATGCCACCATTCCTGAATTTCTTGATAATAGGTTGAATCACTTTTGAATTGAATAAACGGTCGGTCTGTTTCCCACACCTGCTCGATTTGTTGGATTTCTGTATCAACCATATACATCGTATCGGTTAATAGATGATGCTTTGCACCCTTCCAATCAGGTTTGCCGCGGATAATTCCAATATGTACTGTGTCATCATAAAGATTTTTTAATATTTCACTACTCCAACCGGTAATTAATGAAATTTTAGCATGCGGAAACTTATTTACATATTTTTTTAATACCTTTGGAAGCCAATTTTGTCCGATAATGGACGCACATGCGATTTTAAGGGTGCCGTGCACTTCTTGATTGAGTCCTTGTAGCTGCTCACGTATTTTTTCTTCCTTCTCAACAACCTCTTTAGCAAAATCAATTATTTTTTCTCCAGCAGGTGTTGGTGTGAGTCCTTTTTGTGAACGAATGAATATTTTTGTGTTCCATGCCTTTTCAATCGATTGTAAGCGCTGGGATAACGCAGGTTGTGTAACAAATAAACGTTCAGATGCTTTTCGCATATTTAATTCAGATGATAGTACCACTAATAATTGAAATTCGGAAAATTGCACATTGTTTCCTCCTGAACACAGGTATAAGTTTTACTTATAGTATAAATGATTTATTACAAATTATCATTATACACAGAAAAAAACCCTCCATATCAGCATGAAGGATTTAAGTAACTTATTTAATTTTTAATTGTTTATTAAATTGCTTTAAAATAGTACGGCGGGTAAAAATTCCTTCAAACACTAAATCATCATTTTCAACACAGACAAATGAGTGATCAATGACTAATTGTAGACCCTTTATGACATTGTCATTTAAATTTAACCGGGGTATTTCCCTGTTCATTACTTCTTCAACCTTCATTTTCTCTAGACGTTCAAATTCAATTCGCTCTAGTCCAAGAATTGAGTCTAAAATATGTGTTGAACTAATCAATCCATGCAGTTTATACTTTGGATCCAATACAGGGACTGCGGTATATCCCGTTTTTGTAAGGACAAGTAATGCGTGCTCTAAGCTATTCCCGATTTGAACGTGAGCTACTTTATCTGCAGGAATAAGTAAGTCTTTAATTGTTGTTTCAAATAGATTTTCATTTTGAAGACCAAACATGTAAGCCTCACAACCTCACATTGTAATTATTTTCATATATTACCAGATTTAAATTTTCATTCTCCTCTTTTATTTTAACATAATTTTTGGGTGAGAACTTGTATTATTTAAGGGTGATGTAGAGTTAGTACTTTAGAAGGAAGAAAAGGCTCAGCAGTCTGCCGAGCCTAAGAAGTGTGATTAGCTAATTAAATCGAAAATTTCAATCGCAATCATGTCAATATTATCGAATTGATACGTTTTGGGCTTTTCCCCTTGTTGGTATACTTCGAGTTCAAATGTACTTGTTTTGTTAAAATACTTAACACTACATTTTCTTTCACCATTTACTTCAAAAAAACGTTGTGGGGGCTCCCCACCGTTTGCATTTTCCTGAAGGCTAATAAGACGAGATATGATTCCTTGTAACTGTGACATATGTAGCCTCTCCTTTCTCTACTTTTAGGATTGAGCAATATCCTCTCTTCTATCCACGGTATTGACCATTTTTCTCACGGACGTATATATTCAGAATATTTCTTTCAATACCTTTACAGTAACCACTATGTAACAATACAATAAAATTAGCGATGAAACAATAAAAAATTGGAGGAGAACATGGGAAATCTTACACAACTAAATGAGCGAATATTTCTAATTGACGCACATGATTTGGGGAGAATGGCTCGAACTGGTTCTTACATAATAAAAGAGGATAAAATTACAATTGTTGAAACAAGTGCAAGTCCTTCAATACCGTACATTTTAGATGGGCTTAAGGAACTGAACATTGATCCAATTGATGTTCAGTATATAATTGTAACCCATATTCATTTAGACCATGCTGGAGGAGCTGGCCTCTTATTAGAGCATTGCCCAAATGCAAAAGTGGTTGTTCACCCTAAAGGAGCAAGACATTTGGTTGACCCAACTCGCTTGATTTCTGGAGCAAAGGCCGTATATGGGAAAAATTTTGATTCTTTATTTAATCCAATTTTGCCAATTCCTGAGGAAAAATTAATCATAAAATCAAATCAGGAAGAACTTGAAATAGGACGGAATTGCAGCCTCGTTTTTTTCGATACGCCAGGACATGCCAATCATCACTTTAGTATTTATGAACCTGTTAGTAACGGTATCTTTACCGGTGATACAATCGGCATTTATTATCATGAACTAGTCAAAGACAATATTGAGCTGTTTTTGCCTTCGACATCTCCTAATCAATTCCGTCCTGATGCCATGCTCGAATCTGCAAAAAGAGTGAATGATCTCGGGGTCTCAGCTATATATTTTGGCCATTACGGGATGTCAACAAATGTGAATGAAGTGTTCGCTCAACTACATCAGTGGTTACCTATTTTTGTGAATGCCGGGAAAAAGTCTTTTATCGACCACCCTTTAGCAACTGAAGTTGAACATAAAGAAATTATTAAGGAATTGATCTTAAAGGAAATCACAGCTTATCTTGATGAAAAGAATGTTCCAAGACATCATGAAGTATACGAAATTCTTAGCCTTGACCTTGATATTTGTGCAATGGGAATTGTTGATTTCCTTCAAAAAGAAAAATAGAAATCCCAATTGGGATTTCTATTTTTCTTTGATATTTAGAAGATGCCTTGATAAAGTCCAAAATGAGTGAATGTTCGATTATCCATTTCAAGTAAGGAATAAATCGTCGTTTTTAATGGATTCCACGTTAAAAATGCTGAATCCTGGTTAATCGTTTCCTTATGTGTAGCAGTATCTTTTACAGATGGTGCATCATCTTGTGATTGTAAATCCGTAATAAGCCAGTTTGAGTTTATTTTTTCAATTGTGATAACTTCATAATGATCTTTATAAGCAACAGGACCTGCATCAGGGGATTTAAATAACTCATAGACAAAAATCTTCTTTTCGTTTTGATCGAATAAAATTTTTGTTTCATCTGTATACGAATAAAACGGAACAAAGTAAAGGGCAAAATCGGAACCATACACAATATACCCATCCTTTTCCTTTATTAAATTTTCCTCTAAAAATGTGTTTGCATAATCTGAATGGAAAAAAGGAGCAAGAACTTGTTGAACTTCTTCATAAGTACGAAATTCAGATGTTAGTGAAGATTGCGCTTGAAACGCTTCTTGTAAGAATGTAAACACTTCCTCTTGTGTAAGGGGTTGATTAGATGACGCTTTAGCTGTTGGAACAGAAACTAGTCCGATAAAACAAATGACAATGAGTAGTAATGAGATTCGCTTGCTCAAATTATCATCCTTTCATTAAGTGACTGGTTATGTACAAGTACCCTCATTTTAACAATTTCTTAAAAGCACGTGGATATGAATCGTTCGTTAAATAATTGCAGATTTTGACATGTTTATTTATATACAAACAATAAATTCATAAATCCAATGAAAAAAAGAGTGAATTTTGACATACAAGATGAGAAAGCCGATTCGTAATTAGTATTGTTTACAACTGTAATACATATTTAAAATTTAAGTGAATATGAATATGCTACACTAGTCTCATAACTTCAATTGATTATAAAGAATAGGTTGGCGGTTAGGATGGCAAAAAAATATACAAGAAGACAATTTATTAAACGGGCATTTGCCACAACAGCAACAATTGCAATTGCGTCCTCATTAGGGTATTTGTATGCCCGATATATTGAGCCGAAACAGCTAGATATCACATCTCATAAAATTGCACATCCTACTATTCCAAAAGACTTTGACAACCTTAGAATTGTCCAATTTAGTGATACTCATGTTGGGCATTATTACACACTAGAACAACTCACTCTTCTAGTTGATCGAATAAATAGCTACAAACCAGATCTTCTATTTTTCACCGGAGATTTAATGGATGAGCCTAATAAATATGCAGCTGCCAATCATCTCATCCCGATCCTAAAACGGTTAGAAGCTCCTCTTGGGAAATTTGCCATTTACGGTAACCATGACCATGGGGGTTACGGATCGGAGATTTATAAAAAACTAATGGAACAAACTGGTTTTAATCTCTTAATGAACAGCTCGAAGGAAATTCACTTAAGAGATTCAAAAATTACCATTGTGGGGTTAGATGATGTCATGCTCGGACGTCCTAGTTTTGAACAAGCATTCCAAAACGTAGATTCGTCTAGTTATACGATTCTACTTGCTCATGAGCCCGATATTGCTGATCGAGCAGCTAAAGTGGGAGCACATATGCAACTATCCGGTCACAGTCATGGTGGACAAA
This sequence comes from Ferdinandcohnia sp. SAFN-114, assembly GCF_059415045.1. Lineage (NCBI taxonomy): Bacteria > Bacillati > Bacillota > Bacilli > Caryophanales > Bacillaceae > Ferdinandcohnia > Ferdinandcohnia sp. SAFN-114. The sequence continues at coordinate 26,750 of NZ_JBPFDQ010000029.1, forward strand.
TTCAGCTGCCATTTTTAGGCCCACTGATTACTCCCCCGCTTGGAAGTATATATTATGAAGGTGCCCATGAAATCGGCACTACAAAAATGTTCCTCTATGTAAACCGCGGACTTGGAACAACTAGGCTTCCATTACGATTTCTAGCAAAACCTGAAATATCCATTTTTACATTACAATCGACATAAAGAAAGAGGATGACCCCAGGTCGTCCTCTTACTTATTTGTTAAATAATGCTCTATCAACTCATCTTCTGGTATTGGTTTACTAAAGAAATAACCTTGAACTTTATGACACCCCATAATCTTGAAAAATTCAACCTGTTGTTCTTCTTCAACACCTTCAGCGATTACAGACAGTCCTAAACTTTGGGCTAAGTGAATGATTGTAGTTGTAATCGCAGCATCCTTTTCATCACGGAGAACATCTTTTACAAAGGATTTATCGATTTTTAATGTATCGATAGGAAGTTTTTTTATATAACTTAAAGAGGAATAGCCTGTGCCAAAGTCATCCACGGCAATTCGAACACCAATTTCCTTTAACTTCGCCAATGTGAGCATCGTTTTCTTTGGGTCTAACATCGCTCCCTCGGTAAGCTCAATTTCAAGACTGCCTGGATAGATTTGATTCTCCTCAATATTTTGTTGAATCATACTAACTAATTCAGGTTGCTGGAATTGTTTTGGTGATAAATTGACACCAATGGATACAGTCCCATATCCACTCTCTTTCCAGTGTTTTAATTTCTGACATACTGTGTGAATTAGCCATTCTCCAATTGATAAAATGAGCCCAGTGTCCTCGGCAATCGGTATGAATTCTGCAGGTGACACAAAACCTAGTGTGGGATGATTCCATCTTAACAGTGCCTCAAAGCTTGTAACCTTGCCTGAACTAAGATCCAACTGTGGTTGATAGTAGATTTCAAGTTCATTCTTTTCAATAGCCCTTCTAAGACTTGTCTCAAGGTGCATTAAATGGGAAGACTGCTTTTGTAAATCAGTACTATAAAATTGATAGAGCGCCCTGCCTAATTCCTTTGCACGATACAAGGCTGTATCAGCATTTTTGACTAGTGTATCTACGTCATTGCCATCGGTCGGATAGAGACTAATTCCAATACTCGCTGAAATAAAGAATTCCTTTCTTTCTAAACTGAAAGGCTTTTCAAACAATCGGGTCACGTTCTGCGCAAACTTTTCGGAATGATCTCTTGAAGAGTTTGGTAGAATCATAATGAATTCATCCCCGCCTTGACGGAAAACCTTATAGCCTTTTTGACTAATTGATGATAACCTTCTTCCAACTTCTTTTAATAAATGATCCCCTGCGACATGTCCCATAGAATCATTGAAAAATTTAAAACGATCAAGATCTATGAACATTAATGCAAATTCTTGTTCAAGATCGATGGCTTCTGTAACTGCATTATCTAACTCCTTCTTTAATGAGCTGCGATTAGGTAAACCTGTAAGTTGATCATGATAGGCCATATAGGTAATCATTTCCTTATCGGCAACCCTTGCAGAGATGTCTCGAGTGACACTTACGATGAATAGAATATTTCCTTTGTCATCAAAGACTGGGGTTAAAAGCGATTCACCGTGTACGACTTTTTTATCAGGTAGAATCACAACATCCTGAAACGAGACTGCTTCTCTTTTCTCCACAACAGATTTATATTGTGCATGTAAATGATCAGCTGTTTCTTTAGGTAACACCTCGTGAAGTGTTTTCCCAAGGCTAGAGTTAGTTAATTTTGCATGCCCCTTTGCCTCTTCATTTAAGAAAACATAGGTAAAAATGTCTTCTTCCTCTACTTTCATGACATATATTAAATCCTTGATATGTTTAAGGATAATTTCAAAGATAATTGCCTCAATTTTCTCACCAAATTGGCTATATTGCTTATCCTTCAAGATTACATGATTAATGTTGTTCATGAGACCATTCCCTACTGCAGATTAATATTTTACCTCTTCGGCATATATTGACAAAAACCTTTATTTTTTCAATCATTATTTTTATTTAATCGTATGAAAGATTTAATAAATACTTTGTTCCAGTTGAATTTGTAAAAATACACTACTACCAGTATAATAAAAGATAGAAAGGAGAGAAAGTATGAAAAAACAAGTAAATCAAGCACCGCTTGAACCAAATGTGGACAACCTTGCACGTGCCATATTTGTTGTAAACCGACATGCCAAAACGGCTACAAATCCTAAATTCTTATACTTACTAAAACGAAAAGCACTTGAAAAGCTTTTATCCGAAGGGAAAGCCAAAAAGGAAGGACTACATTTTTCCAGAAATCCGAAAAATAGTCAACAACAATCCGATGTCTTAATTTCAGCCGGAGACTATTATTTTCACATGCCTCCTACAAAAGAAGACTTCTCTCGCCTACCACACCTTGGACAATTGAATCAGACATACCGAAATCCAAAAACCTATCTATCACTTTCTCTAGCAAAAAGCCTGCTACAGCAATACGTTGGTATTGAAGAAAAAATCGAGAATACTAACCGATCAAACAAACGGACATACCAAAAACCCGTATTCAAAAAACTAGGTGAAAGCTATCGTTAATAACCAAAAGTGCGAGCGCCTTATTCAGTCCCAACAAACACAAGACGAGCTAGCGAGAAGGTTGCTACTTGACATTCTTGATGGGTTGGCTTGTGACCTCAACACGCAAATAAAAAACCAGGACGATGTACCTGGTTTTTTTTAGTATAGGTAATGTAAAGCCCGCTGGTCAGCTAAATTTGTATTAATTGGACAGTCTACCGAATCTCTTCCATATTGCCAAATCCATACATTTGCCTTACATTTTGGTGATATTGGCTTAAATTTAGGTGCATTTCGTTCCTTTGTCACTCCAGGCTCAGGTTCAGCACTCCATAGAATCGTTTGAACAGCTACCTGTTTATTTTTTCTGACAGCCTCACAATAAGCTACAGAAAAATCGCCTTTGACAGGATCGTTGTATATCCCTGGACGGAAGCCGCTAGGGTAAATTGATTCCACCCACCCCCGAATCCAAGCCTCGTCTACAACCAAAAAGCGCTCTACATTTGCAAACAATCCTACATTATTTGGAATGCCAAGACGTCTTGCATTAAATATAGCATTTCTTGCAGCAAGCTGCCCTTTTTCAAATCCTGTAGCGTCAGAAAAAATATTATAGATAGGTAAAACCTTGATTCCTCTGTTCCGCAAAAATGAAATTTCTGCTCTTGTTAATCCCGCTGAAACATTAGGACTTTCACTTAAATAACGGCCCCAGAATTTTGGTTTCCCAAGTTTAGATTTAACACATGTATATAGCTCTTCATCAGCAGTTGCCGCTGAATCCACTCCCCACACATATCTAGGCATATCCACAACCCCTGTCATATAATCAAATGCGCCTTTGCATGTTTGCTCCCGATTTTAGGCCCACAGGAAGTGGGTCATAAAGACGTTGCCACAGCTTGTGGCATTCTTTCACTTTGAACTTCCCGCTCGAAAAATTCCCTTTGAAAAATCGTGGCATCCGCCGGAGGCTTTAACTTTATTCATTCGGTTTTGATTCACAATTGAATGAATAGCACTCCTCTTTTATCCCAGCAACTTTAGTTTCTATGCTGAATATAGTTATGATTTCCATTTATGGATAAGTTGGTTGTTCTCTCCTCTAGCGAATACATCAATTCGGTTTCGATTCCATGAGGCTGAAGATGGTTCGGATGTTAATGTACCACCCTGGTCTTCCCATTCATTCCAACGGCTTCCATCCCAATTTTTTACATATAAATGTTCATCTGTACCCTTTACAAAAACATCAAGGTTATTAGGCTCTCTTGAAGATGCTGCTGGACTTGATGTTAATTGCCCACCTAGATCCTCCCAATTGCTCCAGCTTGAGCCATCCCAATACTTATGATATAGTGCTCTATTTTCACCACGCACAAAAACGTCGATACGATTTGGCCCCCACGATACGGCACCAGGTGCAGACGTAAGAATACCACCTAAGTCCTCCCACTCACTCCAACTATCTCCATCCCAATATTTATGATAAAGATGGCGATCTGTGCCTCTTCCGAATACATCTAGGCGATTCTCACCCCAAGATGAGACAGCAGGTGATGATGTTAAGACTCCACCCAAATCTTCCCACTCACTCCAAGAGGAACCGTTCCAATATTTATGAATCAAGTGGTTATTCTCACCACGAGAAAACACATCTACCCTGCCAGGTCCCCATGAGACTGCAGCAGGTGAAGAAGTAAGAGTACCTCCGAGGCTTTCCCAATCCGTCCAACTAGTTCCATTCCAAAACCGCCGATATAACACACGATTTCTTCCTCGCACATAGACATCTAACTGATTTCTTCCAGGTACAGTTACAGAAGGTCCAGATGTTAAGTAGCCTCCAAGATCTTCCCATTCACTCCAATTCTTTTCAGGTGAAAAGCCAATATTTTCATAAGTAAGTCGAATAATCGCTTTAAATATCCTCTCTAGCTCACGTTCCGGAATTCGGTAAGGTGATAATACCCCAAAGACCCAACTGGCTTGACGACGAAATGCCTGATAGGTTTGATTCACTCTTTGATCCAAAGAACCTGAGAATTGATTTTGAGTCATTAAAGTGTACATGACAAGTTGCATGGCAATATACTGCGATAATCGCTTATTAACATTAAATTCAGCTAAATGATCATAGTGAGGTTTTAAATTTTTTCGAACTTCTTTCCATACATTTTGAAATTCTTCTGTTTGTCTTTGCTGCTGGTCTGTAGTAGGTGTATTTATATAATTAGCCTGTTGGTAGCCATTTGCGGGATAATAAGGATAATAATAGTTTGGAACCACGCGAGTATATGGATTCATTTGATATCCACCATATGGTTGATTCATGACAGGTACCTCCTTTTATTCTTTTAACTTTATTCAGCAAAACTGAATAAAATTAAAAAGTTGCTCATTTCATACTATGAAATTTATAAGGAAAGTAGCCCATTTTTTCGTATTCTCCGAACCTTATATCTGAGCTTGCCAGTTCATCTAAATTCTGACATATCCAAATTTTCTAAAAAAATACTTTACTTTTTGCCTAATTCCCTTCATAATAGAAAGACAACTAGAAATAATTAAATGAAATGATTCTAGTTACACATATAAGGTGAAGGGGTTTTTGATTTATAAAGAAGTGAAAAAATAAAAGGAGTGATTAAGTAATGAACCATTTTAACAAAGAGCAAAAAAATGAGGTAGTCGTAATTTCTCAAACGCCTGATGAAGAAATGTATAAAAAGGTAGCCGAAATGGTTCTCATCCAATCACAGGCCTCCTTTAGAAAAGAACAATTACTTAAACAAATCGACCAATCACTTATTAACAAAGATGAAAACTTATTTATGGAACTTACAAAACAATATAATATGTTACTGTCTCAACATAGCTTTTTACAATAACGAATTGGCTAGTGCGAAGTGCACTGGCCTTTTATTTTTTCCTATTTAAAAACGGTGTAACTTCTAGGAGTTACACCGTCACATCTACACGTGGAAGCTTTATCTCAAAGGTTGTTCCTTCATTTTCTTTGCTATCCACCTTTATTTCACCGTTATGATTTTCTATAATATTATAACTAACCATAAGCCCAAGGCCTGTTCCTTTTTCCTTTGTTGTGTAGAAAGGCTCCCCGATTCGCTCAAGGATTGATTTTGGTATACCACACCCCTCATCTATAAACAAAATATAAATTGAGTCTTCCGTAACCATTGTACGAATAAAGATATTTCCGCCCTTTTCCATTGCATCGATGGAATTCTTTATAAGATTAATAAAGACCTGCTTTATTTGATTTTCATCGCATGTAATAATGGACTCTTTATTCATAAAATCGATATTGATTTGGATATCTTGCAGGATGGCTTGTGTCTCGAGCAATGTAACAACATCTCGCAAAATGATTCGGATATCTTTATTTTTGAATTTAATTTCTGATGGCTTTGCCAATAACAAAAGCTCACTCAGAATCAATTCAATTCGATTCAGTTCTGAAAAGATGATATCGAAATAGTTTTGTTTTCCTTGAAAGTCATTATGAAATAATTGTAAAAATCCTTTTATAGCCGTTAATGGATTTCTAATTTCATGTGCAATACCAGCAGCAAGTTGTCCGGCAATGGACAGTTTCTCAGATTTAATCATTAACTCCTCTGCTTTGATTCGATCAGATATGTCACGAATGATTACTTGAACAGCAGCCTCGCCAAAATATGTAGTTGGAATTCCGATTAATTCTGTATAAACCTGCTTTCCTTGGATCGTATACCAAGATTGCTTGCTAAAATTAACTTCCTTATTTTCAGCATTTACAATTTCAATAAAATCTCTGACCTGGTCGTGATTTTCTGGATGTAAAAAGGTATATATATTTTTCCCGAGCATTTCTGTGTAGCTGTTCGCCCCAAACATCTTTACACCTGAGTCATTAATAAAAACCCAATTATTTTGATAAATAACGGCGATTGTATCAATAGAATTCTGGACAATTCGTTGATATCGTTCACGACTTCTATGGATAATATCATGAAAAGACTTTCTTGATGAAATATCGTGTAGGACAAGATATTCATAGATTTCATCATTAATATAAATCGGTACTTCTTTTACTTCAACAAAGATTTCTTCTTTATTTTGTTTCTTCCACTTTTGTTCAATAATACCTAATCGATATCCGCTTTGTAGCTGTTGTATTCGTTTCTCTACTACTTCATGGAATTCTTGATTGATAAATGAATAAATCGATTTTCCCAATACGTTCATAGGATTCTGAATTTCGAGTAAGGTAGTAACTTCATTATTCATATATAAAATCCTACCGAATTTAGAAATGATAATAGGAAACGGAGCCTCATCGATTAGAATGGAAGCATCTTTTAATCGATTTTGATGAAGTGCAATTTCCGAATTAACAGATGATAATAGGGTATTAGTTAGGATTTCCTCATGTGTCCGACTATTCTCAGGTTCGACAAGCACTCTCATTTTTAATAAGATCTCGTCATATTCGAAGGAATCGGAGTAATAAACAGGTTCAACAGTTGTTTCAAACCAAATAAATTCTTCGTTTGTCTTCATAACCCTAAGTGCACAAACTGAAACTTCATGCTTATTGAAAAAATAGCTTTCAAGCATGAATCGGTCATCCTTATGGATAATGTTTTTAATGGAAGATCCAATTAGTGTTTCTTTTGTGTAACCTAAGATATCCTTACAGTTACTTGATAGATAGAGAATTTTACCGTTTATCGTCACTGTTAATACTAGATTAACAGAGGATTGTGTTTGAGGTAATTGCTGTTGAGCACTATATTGATTGCCAGACTCCATGTGTTGAACCCCCTCCCCTTTCGATTTAGACGTATCATTAAGATAGAAATAGCTATTTAGGATTTTGTAATGGTAACCATTTTTTTACTATACTATTACATTAATTTAGGGTTTAGTTCATATCCATAGGTAGAAAGACCTGTTTTAATTTTTAAAAAGCAAAACATCACCACTAAAAGGTAAAAAACTCGACAAGCACAGAGCTGTCGAGTTTGTAAGTATTAAAGTCCGCCTTCATATTTACCGTCATTCTTAGAGGCTTTTTCTTTTTTCGCTTTTTTCTTATGTGCTTGGTTCGCTGCTGCGCTCCCAAATTCCTTACCGAACTCTGTATCAGTTACGCTAGAATCAAATCCTTTTTTGTTTTTTTGTTCAGGATCATTCTTTTTATTACGCTTTGCCATATTAAAGTGCACCCCCTTAGAGATAATCATCATTATTTTCTTCTCCTAGAGGGATTCCTATGCAACAATAGGTGAACACTTACGCTTGATGTGAATAGAATCGTTATTGCTTTAAGCTAGTCGTGGACAAAGATACCTTTGACTCATTAATCCCACAGTTTATATATGGCTTGAGTACCGCAGTTTTCTTCGCCCTTTTCGGCAAGTTCTTCATACATTTGTATTGCAAGTTCTAGTCCTGGTGTATCCATCTCCATTGCTTTTGCTTCTTCGAGTGCAATTCCCATATCTTTAATGAAATGTTTGATATAAAAACCTGGTTCAAAATTGCCTGATATCATTCTTGGTGCAAGATTGCTTAAAGACCAACTTCCAGCTGCTCCTGTTGAAATACTTTTTAAAACCGTTTCAGGGTCGAGTCCGGATTTTTTAGCATAAACCATTGCTTCAGCGACACCAATCATATTGGAGGCAATTGCAATTTGGTTACACATTTTTGTATGCTGTCCAGACCCCGCAGGACCTTGATATACAATATTCTGTCCCATGATTTCAAATAATGACCTGCAAGCTTCGAAAACCTCTTCGTCCCCACCAACCATAATAGCTAACCTTGCTTCTTTTGCACCAACATCTCCGCCAGAAACAGGCGCGTCTAAGGAATACAATCCCTTTTGTTTTGCTTCTTCGTAGATTTTACTTGCTAATGTCGGAGTTGAAGTTGTCATATCTATAAAATAAGTTCCTTCTTTTGCATGTGCCAAAAGTCCATTTTCACCAAGGTAGACCTCTTCCACGTCGTAGGGATAGCCAACCATTGTAATTACGATATTCGCTTCAGATGCGATTTCAGCTACTGACTGTTTCCAAACGGCTCCTTGTTTCACAAGTTCTTCAGCTTTTTCTTGCGTGCGTGTATAGACGAGAACCTTATATCCTTTTGAAAGGATATGTCCTGCCATACTTTTTCCCATAACACCTGTTCCTATAAACCCCACAACTGCATTTTCATTTAAAACATTTTTATGTACCATCACGTTTTCTCCCTTAACTTTTTTATTTTTATCATATCATATATTTCCAAAAAAAAATCTGTGAAAATTGGGGATTTGTACCTTACGAAAACGGCGAATGTTCCATAGGATATAACAAATAGATATGGAGGTGTTCTAAATGAGTGGAGAAAGACACGGAGGATATGGAGCAGGCTTTGCTTTGATTGTTGTATTGTTCATTCTATTGATCATTGTTGGGGCTGCTTACGTAGGTTACTAATTCTTTAAGAAAATTAAAGATTAATGATAAAAAAGAAAGGGAGATGTAATATGAGTTGTTGTGGATACGGATATGGTGGATATGGTTACGGTGGCTATGGTTTTCGCGGAGGCTTTGCGTTGATTGTAGTATTGTTCATTCTACTAATCATCGTTGGAGCTGCTTGGTTCTAAGATAACCATTTAACATGTATGCGAAGGAAGCCAACAACTTTAAAAGGTTGCTGGCTTTTTTCTTTACTCACCTTCAAACATATCATGGAACTTTTTCATTTCTTTATCCACTTTAGGCTTCATATGATAAGGATTTTTCGGTTGAACCATGTTTTCTGTATTCACATCAGATCTAATCCCTATTTTATTTCCTGTTGAGTCATCATTGATTATGCCTTCATAGCGTCCATCGAAATGGGGATCTCTTTCATGATAATCGCGATCATTGTCTGTCATTTTCCATACCTCCTCACCATTAAAGTGGCGTGTTTTATTAAAAATATGTACTTTTTACACAATAAAGAGGAACAATAACAATAAATATATGAATTGAGGAGAGATTGTAATGGGTGCAATTGATCGCGAAGGGTATAGGTTTGAAACAGAATATAGTGTCATTAGTCAAAAAGGGGCAATTCATGTCTATCGGGATGGTGAATTTATCAAGGAATTATCTTTCATTTTTAGTGGGGAGCAACCAGATCCTGCTTTAATAGAAGATGTGGTTGACGAATTTTTTGAAACACACCAAGATTGAGATTAGTTTTACTTCTCATCCCTTTGGATGTAACGTACAATGTGGATGTGAGGTGATAACATGTATCGAAAAGAAATATTTGTGTTTGATGGAAATAGGCCAAAAAAGTGCGTAATTCGTAATTATCAAGAAAATGATTTTGACGACCTTATTCGTGTACAACAAGATTGTTTCCCTCCACCTTTTCCTTCTGAATTATGGTGGAATAAGGAACAATTACATAACCATGTGTCACTATTCCCTGAGGGTGCCCTATGTGTCGAAATTGACGGACTAATATGTGGTTCAATGACTGGATTAATAGTTCAATTTGACCCTAGTCATCCACAACATACTTGGGAGGATATCACAGATAACGGATACATACGAAACCATACTTCAGACGGAAACACATTATACATTGTTGATATTTGTGTGAGCCCAGCATATCGTAAATTTGGCCTAGGGAAATGGTTGATGCAATCAATGTATGAAGTTGTTGTATATTTAAAATTAGAACGGTTACTAGGCGGCGGCCGAATTTCCGGATACTCTAAGTATTCTACAAATTTGAGTGCCGAAGAATACATCGAAAAAGTAATGACAGGTGAATTAAAGGATCCCGTGATTACCTTTCTTCTTCGTTGTGGACGCAGTCCTGTCCAACTTATTGAAAACTACCTCGAGGACGAGGAGTCCTGTAATTATGGATTATTAATGGAATGGAAAAATCCCTTTCACATATGAAAGAAAACGAGTCTAATTACATTACATTAAGTTTTCCAATCTGAGTTGCAGAAATTATTAGGGGTGGTATGAAGTTGAGGCAGCATTAGCCAACATACGACGCTATCAGCTTGGGTGGGGTCCGTAGTTGAAGAATATCTTCGGACAACCGTAGCCATAATCCGGGCGAGTGGGTCCGAAGTTAAGGCTTCTTTGGACAAGCGCACGCTCAATCAACACTTCTGTGTCCAATGCTGTAGTATCTTCGGACAAGCAAACATACAATCATCACTTCTGGGGCCGAAGTTAACGAATCTTTGGACAGGCGCACGCTCAATCAACACTTCTGGGTCCGAAGTTAAAGTATCTTCGGACAAGCAAACATATAATCAGCACAACTGTGTCCGAAGTTGAAGTAACTTCGGACAAGCAAACATATAATCAGCACAACTGTGTCCGAAGTTGAAGTATCTTCGGACAAGCAAACATACAATCATCACACATGTGTCCGAAGTTAAGGTATCTTTGGACAAGCGCACGCTCAATCAGCACTTCTGGGTCCGAAGTTAACGAATCTTTGGACAGGCGAACGCTCAATCAACACTTCTGTGTCCGAAGTTGAAGTAACTTCGGACAACCAAACATACAATCAGCACACATGTGTCTGAAGTTAAGGTATCTTTGGACAGGCGAAGCCATAATCAGCGCGTGTGGGTCCGAAGTTATAGTATCTTCAGACAAGCAAACATACAATCAGCACTTCTGGGTCCGATGTTGAAGTAACTTCGGACAAGCAAACATACAATCAACACTTCTGGGTCCGAAGTTAAGGAATCTTTGGACAGGCGCACGCTCAATCAACGCATCTGTGTCCGAAGTTAACAAATCTTCGGACAGGCGCACGCTCAATCAACGCATCTGTGTCCGAAGTTAAGGCAGCTTCAGACAACATAAGACACTATCAGCCCGGTGGTGCCGATATTTAGGTATCTTCAACCAAGCGCATAGACAATAAGCCGGGGGATGTCCGTTGCTGTGTTTTTTATAAAATCCGCATAAATGTTCAAAAAAATAAAGCGTGAATTCATATATGAATTCACGCTAAAAATATTATGATTTACTTGTTTTGAACCCGAATCGAAATCCCATTATATAAAAGGTAGATTCATTTTTTCTTTAGTTCATGAAGTTAGCTTTTACAAATTCAACTACTTCTTCCGTTGTGCTCATAGAAAGAATCTTTTCTTTGAAGCTTGCGATTTCAGCTTTAGAAAGCTTCTTAATTTGAGTTCTTGCAGGTAAGATTGATGTTGCACTCATACTGAATTCATCTAATCCTAATCCTAACAGAATTGGAATTGCGATCGTATCACCGGCCATTTCACCACACATACCTGCCCATTTGCCTTCCTTATGTGCCGCTTCAATCACCATTGAAATAAGTCGTAAGATTGATGGTGAATATGGCTGATAAAGATATGAGACGCGTTCGTTCATTCGGTCGGCAGCCATTGTATATTGAATTAAATCATTTGTGCCAATACTAAAGAAATCTACTTCTTTAGCAAATTGGTCAGCTAATACAGCAGTGGACGGAATCTCGACCATAATTCCAATTTCAATTGTATCGGATACAGAAGTTCCACTCGCAACAAGCTTTTCTTTTTCATCAAGTAAAATCGCTTTAGCTTGTCTAAACTCATCAAGTGTTGCAATCATTGGAAACATAATTTTTAAGTTTCCATAAGTACTTGCTCTTAGTAACGCACGTAATTGTGTACGGAAAATTTCCTGTTCCTCTAAGCAAAGACGAATTGCTCTAAAACCTAGGAACGGATTTAATTCTTTCGGAAGATTTAAGTATGGAAGCTCTTTATCCCCACCGATGTCTAGTGTACGAACAACAACAGGTTTGCCTTCCATTTTTTCAAGAACTGTTTTATAAGATTCGAATTGTTCTTCCTCTGATGGAAGTTGGTCACGACCCATATAAAGGAACTCTGTACGGTATAGTCCAATCGCCTCTCCGCCGTTTTCGATGACCCCTTTTACATCTTCAGGAGTTCCGATATTTGCAGCAAGTTCCACGTGCTCTCTGTCACTTGTAACAGTTTTTTCATTTTTTAATTTAGCCCATTCCGCTTTCTGTGCTTCATATTGCTCTTTCTTTTGACGGTACTGAGCTAAAACTTCCTCAGATGGATTTACAATGACAGCACCATCAAGTCCATCAACAATAACCATTACCCCAGTTTCAATATCAGAAGTAACCGTTTTTGTTCCAACAACTGCTGGAATCTCCATGGAACGAGCCATAATTGCAGAGTGTGAAGTACGGCCACCAATATCAGTGGTAAAGCCTTTTACATACTTTCGATTTAATTGTGCCGTGTCTGAAGGTGTTAAATCTTCCGCAATTATGATGACTTCTTCTGAAATCATACTCGGATTAGAGATGGTAACACCCAGTAGATGAGCCAATACACGTTTTGTAACATCACGAATATCAGATGCTCTCTCTGCCATATATTCATTTTCCATTCCTTCAAACATGGTAATGAACATATTCGCTACTTCTTGTAACGCAAACTCTGCATTCACATTTTCAGAGCTTATTTTATCTTTAATTGGATTAAGGAGTTCCGGATCACTTAAAACAAGAAGATGGGCTGAAAAGATTGCCGCTTTGTCTTCCCCTAGTTCAACATTTGCTCGATTCTTAATCGCTTCTAATTCTTCTTTTGATTGATTAACTGCTTCTTCAAAACGCTTAATTTCAGCATCCTTGTCACTAATTGTTAGTTTTTCAACGGTTAGATCTGGATGCTCTAAACGAAAGCTTTTTGCTATGGCGATACCCGCTGAAGCAGCAATTCCATTAATCATTTCAGACATTATTCACCAAGTCCTTCATTTGCCATAATTTCTGTCAAGTTAGCAATTACTTCTTCTTCGTCAGACCCTTCTGCAACAATCTTTACCTCTGCACCTTGTCCAATCCCAAGAGACATAACACCCATAATTGACTTAAGATTTACGGACTTTCCGTTGTATTCTAATTGAATGTCTGAGTTATATTTACTAGCAGCCTGTACCAATACTGTGGCTGGACGTGCATGAATACCTGATTCACTTGTAATTTTAAATGTTTTTTCTGCCATGTTTATTTCCCCTTTTCACTAATTTTAAAAATAATTACTTGTAGTATTTGTTCGTTTCCGGTAGATATGTAAAGAAAGAGTATTATTGTGCTCCCTGATTGTAACAAATAAAGGCATGAGAAAGACGATAAAACCTATGCAAAAAAAATGTAATTTTCGCCTAGCTTTTATCAAAACTTTACTCATGCCTGATCGAGTCAGTAACACGTAATACATACAATTATGTAAATTTTAGATTATGATTTGGTTAAAATGCTCTTACCTTTTATACCTAACCTTTTACACGAAAAAGTATAGCATAGGAATAGAACTTATTTCAACAGAAAGGCAAATAATCGTTTTAAAACGAAAATTGAGAATGTTTTTCATTAACAATAACTTATTATTCAAATGTACTATTCTTTACAAACAGTGCATTTAAAGATTACAATCCTTAAAGGTAGTCATGTATAATAAGCAAATATTGTATTTTATCTACATAATAAGTTGGAGGTGCTTTCATTGATCAAACTGATTGTTAGTGATTTAGATGGAACACTATTGCGGGAAGACAATTCTGTAAATCCTGAAGATACTAAAGCATTAACCAAGGCCGCAGAAGATGGACTTCAAATTAGCATCGCCACGGGTCGAATGGATACAGAGATAAAAGAAGTATTAAAATCGATTGGGCAAAACTTCCATCGAATTAGCCAAAATGGGGCATTTGCATCAACCTTAGATGATCGGTCCATTTTTTCTCGTACCTTCACAACCGAAATCGCAGAAACAATCTATAATAACGTATTGAATCCGAAGTTCGTAACGATTGTCTGTAGCTATGACACAAATTACACCCATGAAAATAATGAGTATGTTGAGGGTGTTCAAAAAAGAATGTTCCATCCTATCATCATTGATCCAGAAATAAGTACGAAGTTTAGCGAAATTAAACCATCAAAGATTACCCTGATTGGTTTCGAAAACGATATTGTTGAGACGTACGAAACACTTTCTAATGATTATTCCGATGAAATTGATTTGTTCATTTCCGAGAAACATGTTTTGGATATTATGCCAAAGCAAATTAGCAAAGGGAATGCAATTATAAAACTTCTCGAGGATCTTTCTTTAAATCCAGAGGAAATTGCATGTATTGGGGATTCTTTTAATGATATTCCGATGTTCCGCTTAACTCCTTACAGTTTTGTGATGGAGACTGCACATGAAGAAGTGAAAAAAGAAGCAAAATTCGTTGTTCAATCTGTGGCAGAAGCGGTTGAAATGATCTTAAAAGAAAATAGTAAACAAAGTGTTTAAGTAGACTCGAAGAGATTCGGGTCTTTTTATGTTATAAAAGAATGCATCTAACCAAAAACTAAATAAAATCATTTGCACTGATTTGTTGGAGGAAGAAGAGATGCCATATATAACAGGTACGAATCAGACCCAAATCTACTATGAAACCCATGGTGAAGGGAAACCAATTGTTTTCATTCACCCTCCTGGAATGGGACATGTAACCTTTAAACTGCAACAACCCCTTTCAAAAAAATTTCAAGTTATTACATTTGATCTACGTGGAAATGGGAATAGTGCTCCAGGAACTGAGGATATCACCATTTCATTATTAGCAACTGATATTCTGCAACTGATAGATCAACTAGCTCTCGAAAAAGTCGTTGTATGCGGTTATTCCAATGGCGGATCCATTGCATTGGAATTTGCCCTTTCCAATCCCGAACGTGTTGAAGGCATCATATTAATTGGTGGTTTTTCAGAGGTGAACACATTTTTATTACGGTCTGAATTCAAGCTTGGAATTTCCACCGTTAAAATGAAAGGATTATCTGTTTTAGCAAAGGTATTAGGGAAGGCACATGGTACAACAAAAGAATATAAAAAGGAAATTGAACAATATGTAAAAAAAGCAAATGTAAATATTCTCTATCAAATGTACATAAGAGGACTCGAATATAATTGTTCACATCGATTAAAAGATATAAAAGTCCCTGTTCTATTAGTTGATGGTTCCTTCGATTTCTACATGCACTCCTATCAACGTTTTTTAGAGAAGGAAATTCCAAATGCAGAGAGAGTCTTTGTTAATAAAGCTAGACATCAAGTACCGACGAGACATGCACATACATTCAATCAATTAATTGAGACATTCATAGAAAAACTATAATCGTTCGTTCATTTTATACCGTAAGATAACACATACTAATAATCGAACAAAAATTTAAATAAGGGGGTCAACATAATGGCTAAAAAAGGAAGTCAAAATAAGGTAAGCCAAGAAGTGGCAAACCCAACTGTCTCACATAACGAAGAATTTGGCGAAGAAATTAGCGGAACACCTAAAAAACAGAAAAAGAAGAAAAAATAAGCAACATGAAAAAAGAACCTGGACACCCAGGTTCTTCTTCTTTCATTTCAACTTCTTTAACGATTTAATCTTCTCTTTTAGGTTCTGGACGATCTCCTCACAAGCCTTGTTTTCCTCATCGGTTAATACTTCATCCCCGTAACGTACTCTCTCATAGAGTTCAACAAGTCGGAAGTCAAGGAAATGGGTTCTTCCTAACCATTCTGATACACTTTCATGATGGTATCGTCCAAATCCATGCTTTGCTGAGAGCACCTCAAGTTCAAGGATAAGCTTTCGTACCTTTACTTGTGGTGTCTGTCGTTTTGAACGTCTCCATTTTGCAGTAGGGCTTGTAACCCCTTCTGTAATCGTTGCGTATTGGTATACGTCGCCAACCACAGCAGCTTCTTTTACAAATCTCTTTTTTGCTAGTAAGAAAAGAATCACTGCTAATAGGAGTAGACCAAGAATGGATAAATATAACCAAATATCAAAGCTGCCAAGCAACTCAAAGAATGTATTTTTCTTTTCTGTTTCTTCCCAGTTCAAAGTTCCAACACTTTCACCTTGAGAACTTCTATAGGAATCGATATTTTCGACAGCATTAAAAAGTGGCTTTGAAACCCAGTAAAAGCCCGTTCCGATAATGGATGTAATCAAAGACAAACCCTTAACAAGAACGATTGGAAAAATAACCGCGACACCAATAGCACCCACAAACAAGCCACTAAACAGCCCGACAACGGACCAGGAGTTCTGTTTTGTAGCGATTGTTTTCTTCACGAGTGAACTTGTACTTACACTGTTTAGTATTTTTCCAATCATAAAGAAAAGCAATTGAGTCACAAGTAAATATAAGATAAGGTCACTGTGGACATACCCTTGGACCTTTGCAGCAAAATAAGTTAACCCACCAAATACTAAACTACCATTTAAAATCATAGCTTCCGTCAGCTTAGGATTCTTGTGATAATGGATAATGATTCGATAACAAACAACAGCCGCAATCACAATGCTTTGACCAAACGATAGCCTTATTTCACTGCTAACAAGTGCAAGCAATGGAACGATTAACATAATGAAAAAATACGGGGTATTTGATTTCATCAGTGATAACAGGAATGCAATGATGACTGCTCCGACGCCCGTTAGAAACAGAAATGGTATAATGGGCGGCAAATAGTCTGTGTGAATATAGAACAACATTAGTAAAATATAGAGAAGGATCATCTCCATTACGTATTGATACGACTTCAGTAAAGACTGACTATATCGCATGGGATTTCCCCCTCCTCATTGCCAAGGATGCCTTCTGTAATAAGATGGAGTCATTATTCTCAATTAGTTTAAAACAATCGACACCTTTTCTTGCAAACCTACTGAGAATCAGTTCCTCATTTTCTTCTATTTCACCTATCATAATGACGTAAGGTGAAAGTTGTTGCTGTCTTTCGATAGCGTGAATCATAAAATGAAATGGTATTGTTACACTATGCTTACTGAGACGAGCAATTAATTCCAGTGCTTTCGCTAAATGTTCCTTTCCTTTTCCTACTGGTAGGTGGATAAAAGGGGTTCTCCCTGCCCTTCTGACATTTACATACACTTCAAATGGAATGTTTTTTAACGTAGCTGCTTCAAGCATATACGTTAACCCGCTTAAATACTCTTCTAGTTTTCGTTCGCGCACATTAATGATAATAGTCCAAGAGAATTGAGCTGTTTTATCATAAATCTTCGTTTGTAATTGATTCGTACGAGCACTCGCTTTCCAATGCACCCGGTTAAATGGATCTGTTGGCACATAACCTCTCGTTCCGATTATTTGTGTCATGTTTTCAAAAAACGAACTCCGAATTGGGTACTCTCCTTGATTTTTCGGAACAATTTTTTCAATCCCTCCAACCGTTTCCGGGGAAGAATAAATAATCGTTTCAAAGGCAACCGGTTTCGTATATTGAAGATATGCCTCACCAATGCCAAATAAATGAGGAATTCTTAGCTCAAGCGTACGGATTTTCGCAACTCCCCTTTGCTTCCCTTCAAAAGGCAACATTGTGGTTTGAGCCTGTCTTCCTATTAGAGTAAGTGGTAGTGATAGTTCGATTTGTTCTGTCTCTAGTATTTTTCTTTCATTCTGAAATCCTACTACGTGATCCACAGTTAGCCGAATTTGGCCATTTATGATTGGTAAACGACCTTCTTGCTTTAATGTTAGTGAAAAATCACCATCTTCCCCTTTAAAGAGCTTTACGGTTTCTTTATCGATCGAAACGTTGATTTTATTTCCTACATGTTTTAAATAATATTTGTTCACAAATACATATAAAAGAAACAATACCCCTACAAAAAGAAGCAAAAACACCTGTGAAAGAATCCCTACAAATATAAAAACAGAAGAAAGAAAAGACATATACGACAATTCATTTCCAATGGATATTTGTCGTTTCCAGTCCATTACTTCACTGCTCCGGCTTCCACCGGGACAGAAACCGTTGATAACAGTTCATGTATAACCTGGCGATTCGTTTTCTTAAGTGACCCCTCCATCGTAAGCACAAGGCGATGGGAAATAACATATGGAGCTATATATTTAATATCCTCTGGGGTTACAAACATACGCCCATCCAAATACGCTTTTCCTTGAGCAGCCTTCATAAGTGCTAGAGTCCCCCTTGGACTGACTCCAACTTCAACATCCGTATGCTTTCTTGTTGCGTGTACGATTCTAAGTAAATAGTCTTCTACTTCATCGGAAAGCTTCACTTGCCCGACCTCAGCTTGCATCGATATAATCTCTTCTTTTGTAAGGACCTCCAAAATTTCCTCAATCGGATTATGTTGACGATAGGTTCTCATAATTTGCTTTTCCTCTTCAAAGCTTGGATAACCCAAATCAATTTGGACAAAGAAACGGTCCATTTGCGCCTCTGGTAATGGAAAAGTCCCCTGTTGTGACTCAATTGGATTTTGAGTTGCGATTACTACAAACGGTGATGGAAGTTTTAAAGTTTCTCCATCGATCGTCACCTGACGCTCCTCCATGACCTCAAGCAAACTCGATTGAGTCCTAGGAGTTGCACGGTTAATTTCATCGGCTAATAGAATATGAGTCATTACCGGACCCGGGCGCAGTTGAAATTCCTGCTCTTTCGGATTAAAAAATTGAATCCCAGTAATATCACTAGGTAGCACGTCCGGTGTAAATTGAATGCGCTTAAAATTACCACTAATAGACTTTGCAAAACTCTTAGCAAGCATCGTTTTCCCCGTACCAGGCACACTTTCTAGTAAAATATGACCTTTATTAATAAGGGAATTTAGGACAAGTTCTATCACCTCGTCCTTCCCGATGATGACTTTCCCAATATTCTCTTTGATTTTTAAAACATTCTCTTTTGCAGACATAATTGCCCCCTGTTTTTATTGAATTGGTAATCATGTGACAATTTAAATTTATCAAATAAATAGATGTTTTCCAACATAAATAATTATTTTGGACTATAAATAAAAACAGACAGACCCCTAGAATTAACAATGGTCTGCCTGTTGCATTCATTATCCTTTTGTAATCTCGATGATATTTTCTTCAGAAAGATTAATGTTACCTTGCTTTTTAAGAACGATTTCTTCTCCCTCTGCAAGGTTTGTAAAGACAATCGGTGTAATAATGGACGTTGCATTTTTCTTAATAAAGTCTAAATCAACTTTTAAAAGTTGTTGACCTTTTTCGACCTTATCATTTTCACTCACAAACGTTTCAAACCCTTGTCCTTTAAGATTAACTGTATCAATCCCAACATGAATCAGAATTTCTCGGCCTGAATCAGATAGAATACCAATCGCATGTTTTGTGGGGAACAAGTTGATTACTTTTCCATCAACAGGTGAAACAATGACACCTTCAGATGGTACAATTGCAAACCCATCACCCATCATTTTACCAGAAAACACAGCATCAGGAACTTCCGTAATTGGCTTTATTTCACCTTTAATAGGCGAATTAAAATGATCAGCACCTTGTTGTTCATTACTTACTATATTTGGATTTGTTTTTTCAATTTGGTTCGTTTCTAATTCACGGGGTTTTTTCCCGCTCATTACGTCTTGCATTTGGCTTTTAATGGTTTCAGAACGTGGTCCAAAGATGGCTTGAATATTATTTCCAACTTCTAGTACACCAGCTGCACCTAGTTTTTTCAATTCATCTTTATCGACATTTTTAATATCGTTCACAGAAACACGTAGTCGGGTGATACATGCATCAAGATGGGCAATATTTTCTTGTCCGCCCATTGCATTTAGAATGTTATAAGCGAGATCTCCAGCCTGCCCTTTCTTTTCCTCTTCACCTTTTACTTCGCGTCCAGGTGTCATGAGATTAAACTTCTTTATTGCAAAACGGAAAACAAAATAATAAATAACTGCAAAAACGAGACCTAATAATATTGCGATCCACCAAGGCTCTCTACCTGGCAATATACCAAATAAGAAAAAGTCAATTCCTCCACCGGAGAAAGTGTAGCCTATATTAACACTCAACGCTGTCATTAAAACAAATGATAATCCATCCAGCACTGCATGGATTAAGAAAAGAATAGGTGACACAAACATAAATGAAAATTCAAGTGGCTCTGTGATACCCGTTAAGAACGATGTTAGGGCACCTGAACCTAATAAACCGGCTACAAGTTTTTTATTTTCCGGACGTGCAGCATGATACATAGCAAGCGCAGCAGCCGGTAAACCAAACATCATAATTGGAAATTCACCAGCCATAAAGTTACCAGCGGTAATTTCCACTCCATCTTTCAATTGTGAAAAAAAGATCGTCATATCTCCCCGGACGACTTGGCCAGATGCGGTTGTATAAGAACCGAATTCATACCAGAACGGCGCATGGAAAATATGATGTAAACCAAACGGAATTAATAATCTCTTTATAAATCCAAAGAAAAACACAGCAAAATACGTACCTTCTTCTATCAGCCAAAGTGATGCACTATTCATTGCATCTTGTACTGG
Organism: Ferdinandcohnia sp. SAFN-114; assembly: GCF_059415045.1. NCBI lineage: Bacteria > Bacillati > Bacillota > Bacilli > Caryophanales > Bacillaceae > Ferdinandcohnia > Ferdinandcohnia sp. SAFN-114. The sequence continues at coordinate 47,816 of NZ_JBPFDQ010000029.1, forward strand.
TGGCCATACGACCAATAATAAAAGACCGGCTATAAAAGAAAACGCGGCAGTTGCAATCGGAACAAATCGTTTCCCTGCAAAAAATCCAAGAAACGAAGGCATTTCAATGTCATGAAAGCGGTTATAAGCAAAAGCAGCTATAAGACCAACTATAATTCCGCCAAATACACCTGTTTGTAATGTAGGAATTCCTAATACAGATGCAAAAGCAGGATTATCAGTAAGCATATCAGGAGTAACTCCCTGCCATGAACTCATTACCTGATTTAGAACTAAATATCCGACTAAAGCAGCTAGTGCTGCTGCACCGTCTCCAGCTAAACCAATCGCTACCCCAACTGCAAAGAGAAGGGCTAGATTACTAAATATAATCCCCCCAGCATCCTCCATCACCGAAGCAATAAGTTGAATCCAATCTGCTTCCAGGAATGGAAGATATTGAAGCATCGTTTCTTGCTGCATCGCATTTCCTATTCCAAGTAAAAGACCTGCTGCTGGTAAAAGAGCTACAGGTAACATAAGCGCTTTACCAATCTTTTGCAGGACACCAAAAACTTTTTTAAACACGGTTCAAAACCCCCTACTAATTTTTCATTCTCATGAGGTAATCGCATAAACATAAAAAAGGCATGAGAAAGAGGATAATCGAAAGAAGTTACATGAATAATATTCTCCCAATAAAGGGCGCAATATATCCTGTTAAACTTACTTCAATCATTCTCTTTACTCATGCCTGATCGAATCAGTAACACGTTAAAAACAATGTATACTATTTAATTTTCTTCTGAAGCCTTTGCAGATGCATCGTTATATAGACTGCTTCTGCGTCAAAAACTGGTTTCTTCAGCGCTTGCTGTATTACCTTAATGAGTTTCCACGAGAGATTATAACATAATGGATATTCTTCTTTCAAGAGTGAAGTGATTTTTTCTGGTTCTTCTACTTTCTCTCCCACTTTTACACGTTCAATAACGAACCTCAGATGTCGTACAAGTCTCATATAATCAATGCTCTGTTTGTCAATCACCATTTTCAACTGTTCCTCTACCAATTGAACTAATTTTGTCATTAGTTGAGAATGCTGATTTACTTCAGATAAATCTTTATTGGTTATTGCACTGTGGATGTGAAGAGCAATAAAACCAGCTTCTCCCTCTGGCAAGTGTATATTACATTCTACTTTAAATAAATTCATTACTTCCTTTGCTAAATCGTATTCCCTAGGATACATGGTTTTCGTTTCTATTAAAAAGGGATTTCGGATTTCTAACCCTTGTGAAACTCTGGCAACAGTAGTCATCAAGTGATCGGTCAAGGCTACATGGATATGTTCATTCAACGAAGCATCTGTCCTGCTTTTGATTAACTCAATGGCAGAAATAATCACTCTCTGTAAGTCATCTTCTAAATATGGTAGAAGCTTAATATAGTTAGTTTGTATTTTTTCATTTTTAAGGACGAACAGCTTTTCTACGCTAGTCGCATCGAGCACTTCTTTCTGCCTTCGGTTAAAGCCGATGCCCTTTCCTATTAAAACGACCTCCCCATAATCGGAGTGATCTGCAATGACGACATTATTATTCAACACTTTAGATATAGTAATGACAGGCATCTTAATTCCCCACTTTTTATCTTAGACATACAATTCATATCGTATATGAGCAAGAAAAAGAAATCAATAATTTTACCTTTTAATGAATTGTGTAAGTCATAAGAAGACAAAGTGTACGAATAAAAAAAGGAGTTTAATTCAACTATCCTTTTTGTGATGTCTGACAGGTAAAGTAATGACGACTTTTGTTCCGAACCCAACCTTACTTTTAATTTCAAATATTCCTTTATGGTCTTGGATAATTTTGTTACTCATCGTGAGCCCAAGTCCCATTCCTTTTTCTTTTAATGTGAAAAATGGTTCTCCAATTTTTTCAAGGCGCTCTTTAGGGATACCTACCCCTGTGTCGATTACTTCAATTTGAACTTTGTCCTCTATTCTTTTAGTACGAATTTTTGTTCTTCCTCCATTTGGCATCGCATCAATTGAATTTTTAATGACATTGACAAACACTTGGATTAGTTCATTCATATCTCCATAAAGAACTGCATGATCTGCATCATTTTCAATGATAATCTTGACATTATAAAGGGTAGCTTCGTGTGATGTGAGCTTGATGACATAATCGAGTAATTCTTTTAATTCAAATTCCTTTAAAATTTTACTTTGCGGCTTGGAAAATACGAGTAATTCACTAACAATCTGATTAATCCGATCAAGTTCAGAAAGGATAATATTAGAAATTTGAGATGTTGATTCATTCTTTTCCTTTTGCAATTGAACAAAGCCTTTAATCGTTGTCAGTGGATTGCGGATTTCATGGGCTATTCCTGCTGCCAATTCCCCCACTACAGAAAGTTTTTCCCTTCTAAGCGCAAGCTCTTCAGCGGCTTTTAAGTTCGAAATATCCCTTCCAATTAGCACTAGCCCCGTTCTTTGTCCCTCTTCAAATAAAGGTACTCGTATGACATCAAAAGTCTTATGTTCCTCACTTGGGATCATGATGGTTTGCTCTACCCTGGTCTTTATCCCTTTTTGCCAAGCCTCTTCATCTAATTGTGCATTCTCAATTAGATATTTCTCAAACCTTGGATACATTTTAGCCATTTCAAAATCCGTTTTGTTTTTATAAATTTCAAAGTCAAGTTGGAATAGTTCTTTTGCATACCGATTCACTCGAATCCATCTGCCCTTCCCATCTTTGAAACAGACAAAATCAGGCATCGCATTAATAAGTGTCGACAATTCATTCTGTTCTTCTAATGCATGAACATATGCATCATTCTTCTCAATAATAAGATGAATTAGTATGGTCGTGAAAGCGACAAAAATTAACCCCTTCCCAATTTGATAGTAATTAGCATATTCAGAGGGAAAACGATCAATTACGTATTCAGAGAAAGTTATCCATATTAGGCTTGCCAAGAAATAGATAAGCAACAATCTCTTCTTGAAAAGTGTTTTTACAGACATGACAAGCACCCCATTATCATTTGACAACAAGAATATTTTTCTGTATAATAAAAATTTGTTCCCTATTAACTTTAACATAATTATTATATATAGATATAGATAAATTTAATTTTACGTTTTATCTTTTACATTTGAGAAAGACTTATTCACACTGGACCGGCTTCGGAGCCGAAAGGACGAAAGAGAGGTAGGGCTTTCGTTGTTTAAGATTTTCAAATCTACCGCGGCATGTATGTATCATCAATTATGTATCTAAAGTTTTATTACGCCCAAAAAGTGAGAACCAACCCGTGTATTTATGGTTGGTTCTTTTTATTTTACATTAAATACTTAGCGCCATGTAGAATAATCGCCCTTGTTGCTTTTGGTTCTATCCCAACTAGAAAAGGGCGTTCCCCTCTCGGATGGTCCTTAAAGCTAAAATACACATCAATTGTGTCAAAATGGACCTTAAATGCTTTTTGTTCAGTGCCAGGTAGTGTTGAAATGTGGACTTTACCATTTAATACTTTCGCCCATATGTCTGCGAGATTTTCCGGTTGTTTCACAGCGTATGCAATGAAGGAAATGGATTTTGAGTCTGGAACATAAACCCCTATTTCATTAAGCTCTTGTTCCCTAATTCTATCAACACCTTTCCACTCAATAAAAAATGGCATTGGTCGGGTATGATCAATGAAGAGCATCGACCATTTGAGAATAGTCCCATCTGGACGTTTTCTGGAGCCTGGTAAGGGTCCAATTGTTTTGATTCCTTTTTGTGTAAGCTCTTGGTTGGTTTTATCGATTGAGTTGGTCCGGAAGGCAATTTGTGATAGTCCTTCTCCTCGTTTGTAATCCTCATATAAATGACGACTAAATGGGTGGCTACCTTCTTTTGTAACCTCTAGATTGTTAATCCCAATCCACTAGATATAAGTAAGATTCTTAAAATAACATAACGTATTATAGGTACCCCAATTCTCGTGATTACCACCTTTTGCCGTATGGAAACCAAGAAGTTTAAACGCTGTCATTGCCTCAAATGGATCATTTACATAATGGACAACATGGTCAAAACGTATATCCAACAAATCTTCCCCCTAGCGGATTTTTATTATATTTTACCAAAAAAATAAGACCCTTATAATCAGGGTCTTATTTTCGTTTCTGTTATGCACCTAGTTGTTGAGTTGGGTTTGTATAGGTTTCAGTGTCAAGTTCTTTTGTTACTTTACTTGTAAGAACACCTGCTGTCATACTACCGCTAACGTTAAGTGCTGTACGTCCCATGTCAATTAAAGGTTCAACAGATATTAATAAACCTGCTAATGCTACTGGAAGGTCAAGTGCTGATAATACGAGGATGGCAGCAAAAGTTGCTCCTCCTCCAACACCAGCAACACCGAAGGAACTAATCGCTACAATCACTACCACTGTTAAGATAAAACTTGGATCCAACGGATTAATACCCACTGTTGGTGCAATCATTATCGCGAGCATCGCAGGGTACACACCTGCACATCCGTTTTGTCCAATGGAAAGTCCAAATGAACCTGCGAAGTTTGCAATTCCTTCTGGAACACCTAAATCATTTGTTTGTGCTTTAATGTTAAGTGGCAATGTACCTGCACTACTACGAGATGTAAACGCGAAAGTTAATACAGGAAAAGCCTTTTTAACATACGTAATTGGATTCAATCCGGCTAATGTAATTAACAATAAGTGAATCGCAAACACAATCAATAACGCAACATATGATGCTACAACAAATTTACCAAGCTTATAAATCGCACCATAATCACTCGTAGCTGTCACTCGTGTCATAATCGCAAGAACTCCATATGGAGTTAAACGTAAAATTAACGTTACAACGCGCATGATAACCGAGTAAAGTGCATCAATAATTTTCGCAAACAATTCTGCATTCTCAGGATCTTTACGACGAACTCCAAGGAATGCAATTCCTATGAAAGCTGCAAAGATAACAATAGCAATAGTCGATGTGGAACGTGCACCAGTAAAATCTAAGAATGGATTTGCAGGCAATAAGTCAACAATCTGTTCTGGGAATGTTTTATCTTGAATACCCGCATATCGTTCCTCCAACGATGCTCCTCTATCTTGTTCTGCTGCTCCAGCTTCAATTTGAATAGCTTCTAAGTCAAATGCAACCGTTGTTCCAATTGCAACAAGTGCTGAAAGTGCAGTTGTTCCCACTAAAATTCCAAGGATTAAAACACTAATTTTTCCGATGTTATTTGCCATCTTCATTTTTGTAAAAGCTGATACGATGGAAATAAACACTAGTGGCATAACTATCATTTGTAAAAACTTCACATAACCATTTCCGACGATATTAAACCAACTAATTGACTCGGAAATAATTTCTGAATCAACACCATAAATGAGTTGTAGGACGAGACCAAAGACAATCCCTAGTCCTAGTGCTGCAAATACACGTTTTGAAAATGAGACATGTTTTTTCTGCATATAAAACAATAATAGTAATAATAAGACCATCAAAACGATATTTACAATACCAAGTAAACTCATATGTATTACCCCCTTTTTATTTACTAATGTATTAAAATATAATTGCTTACTCACGATACGTCAAGTACAAAATTGCCTAAGTAAAAATATAAAAGGATTTTCTCTCAAAAACTAATACGTCTAGAATCAATTGATGATTCTAGACGCCATCCAATCTTTATGCAACTTTTATAGCCTTTCCAAACGGGACTTTTGGTACATAATCATCCGGAACAAGCCAAAACACTTCAGCTTTTACATCTAACTCATCGTAAAAATAACCGGTAACATCGGTTATATAAAAAAGAGTATCAATTTTCTCTTCGTCCGCCCATTCCAGCACTTCAGTATAGGAGGACTTGCCATGCGTATAATATTTAATGGTAGGGTTTTGAATCGGTGTGATGGTTCTTATTTTAAAATCAGCTTGGACAAGCTGAGTTTCCGGGATCATTTCACCAAAAAACTTTATGATATTGTTAATTAAAACTGAACGGACCTGATTTGTTGATGTATCAATTGCTAATGCTATTTTTTTACCTTTACGGTCCTTAAGTAAACCCATAAGTGACCTTTGCCATCTCACGCATCCTCAACTCCTCATGCATAATAACCAAAGGATGATTACTTGTCTAGTTTAAGCGACTAGAAACTAGAGAAATTTTAACTCCTCGAAAAGAGGCAAAAGGCGCCTCTCTGTCGGGATCTCCGACGCACAGGAATGTTAGTGCCGAATTTGCTACAGGACCTGGAGCCTTTATCGGCCAATTTTCTCATTTCTGGGCGAGTCGCTTTCAGTTTTCTTCCTTGGCTCCACTATTTTGTCACGTTTTTCGACTAAATATGAACAGTTTAAATAACAATACTTGGATTGGTTATAGGCGTACATAAAGGTAAAACTATCAATAATTGGGGGAATGAAAAATGAAAACTTCGAAACAAGAGTTAGTCCAAAAACTTGAATTAAATAATGGATATGGATTTGTTGAATTAAATGGGGTACTTCATGAAATTAGACTCCTTGCTGGAAATCAAATCGCTTTTTCAGGTGCATGTTGGAGATGGGAACAAACAGAGATGCCATCAGCCAATGGGGACTATAACGTGGTAACAGATGTACTTATAGAAGGGGAACCGGTTATACCAAGTTTTCCTACTAAGGATTCCTATGAATTCTACGAAACGGTTTCAGACTTTTCATAAGCATCTTTGTGGTTAGATTTTCCTTTTTCATTTATAGTAAATTTAAACAAATCATATTTGGAGGAGGAGCACATAATGACAAACTTAAAACCATGGTTTGAAAAAGGCATGAACCAATACGAATACATTAACAGCATGCAAGTTCACAAGGAGAACCTATTAAAAGTATATAATGGGTTTCAATTAGACGAAGCTGACAAGGAATTACTGCATCTGCTTCAAGAAAAAGAGTTAAAAGCAATCATTTTAGCAGCTGATTGGTGCGGAGATGCAATGGTCAATCTCCCAATTTTAATGAGAATTGCGGACGAGGCTTTACTTGAAACTCGCTATCTAATCCGTGATGAGAATTTAGAGTTGATGGATCAATACCTTACAAATGGAAAAGCCCGTTCGATTCCAATCATCATTTTCGTTAATAAAGAGTTTGAAGAGGTTGGTAAATGGGGACCTAGATCTCCAGAGGCACAAGCTGTTGCTGATGAATTAAAGGCAAATATACCTGATAAAGATTCTCCTCAATACGACGCGGCTTTCAAAGCATTTATTAAATCGTTCACAGAACGTATCACTACAGACGAAGTGCTTTGGAGAGATATTAAAAATAGCATAATTGCTACAATAAAAAACGCATAATTATTGAACACTAAAACATATACTATATTTGAGACCGTCCACCACTTCCAACTTCGCATCGTTGCGGGACTAACCAGAACGGAAATGCGGGCGGTCTCTTTATGTGTTTAAATGGGTAAAAATAAATGCACCATAAAGAGAATAGTAAAAAGAAAAGCCGATGTATAATGAAACTTCCGGCGAAAACCGGAGGATTTTTTATGACGTAGATATCCCGCAAAAAGAGTAATTGCTAATAATAGAATAGCTAACATCCCGCTCATCATCTTTGGATTTACATACCCTATTAGCTCCCCTAACTTTACGAGCATGATTCCTCCATGAAACAGTATTAATATCGTACCGATGATTGCAAGCTTGATATGAGATTTCATCATTTGTCGTGACATTTTCGCAAGTGTTATTTTGAATTTCCGTACCTTCGTCCTGCGGATGACAAGAAAGATAAAATACATATTCACATTTATGATAAATAGGATGATTGCGATTTGAGCGAAAACCTGCCCTAGTGTGATGATTTGCGAGTCATGCAACCTAAAAATCCATATATATATAATTGTACTAATCACAAGTAGCGCATTTATAATAATCCAAATATAATAGGCCATTTCTTACCTCCCCTTCTATCTAGTTCCCATTTTATCAGATAGTAAGAAAACTAGTTGTGTGTGATGTCACTAGATGTACTTGTAGTACAGGAGCAAATTCTTCTATTTTTTTGCATCTGTGGGGGATTATAGATTTGGTTTGATGGTTAATCTCCCCTAAATTCTTTCGAGTGCTAGGATGTTAACCAGGTTTGCTGGTTCGCTCTCTCCTAATTTCATCCCAGTGGCTACTCATTTGCTGTATATTAGTTTCTATCCTCCTAATCTACTTTCATACGTGCTAAAATTAATATAGAAATAAGTAAAATGGAGGGAATTTGATGTCTACATGTAATATCGATCATTCAAAAGATGACGTTGTTAAAAAGCTCCAGAGCCAGGAAAGCTTTTTGCCCAAAGAGCTCTATCACAAGGCTGCTCAGTTTTTAGAGCATGGGCAAACACAACTAACATTAAATGAATTGTTTCACCTATTAAAGAAATATGATTTAATGTCTGAAGAAGAACAACAAAAGCGTAATCTTGCAATGGTGGAACTATTCCAAGCATAATGAAAGGCACCACAACTTATGAACTGCACCCTGTCAAGTAGACAGTGGAAATAATAAAAATGATTTAAGCGGCTCTAGCTCTATATTCCATAGGGC